>NZ_MPBM01000039.1:0-57911 GCF_001907715.1 Pseudomonas sp. BTN1
GTCTGTGGCGCTGTTTGGTCTCAACAGTGATCGCTTCCCGCCGGTCTCCAGCGTGGCGACGCTGACCCGGCGGCGCCATCAAGACGGCACCCAAAGCGACTACGACGATGCCAGCCATACCTTCAACTGGGCCAACGGCCCAACCACCGTCAGTGGCTCCCGTGAACAGGTCGACATTAAAGTCGGCGCTGCCAGCCTGACCATGAATGCCCAGAGCATCACCCTGCAAATCGGCGGTACCAGCCTGTTGCTGGATGCCGGCGGCGCGCACTTCAGCGGCCCGGTGGTGGACCATCAAGGACGCGTCATCAGCCCCCGATAAGGACACCCCATGCTCGGAATCGATAGGAACACCGGGGCGGCCGTCGACGACTGGCTGCAATTTGTGCAGCGCGCCACCCGAGCGCTGACCACCCCCATCGGAACGCGGCAAAAGCGCCCGCTGTACGGCTCACTGATCCCGCAATTGCTCGGCCAGAACCTGGGCGATGACTTGCTGATCCTCGCCCAAAGCCACGCCGCCCAAGCGTTCTACAACATTCATAACGGCATTGGCGATTTTGACCCTCAGGTCATTGTCGCTACCCGCCAGGGCGCCGGCCTGCTGCTGCGGTTTGCCGGCACCTGGAAAAACCGCCAACAATCCTTCGAGGTCGTGACATGAGTATGCTGATCCCCGGCCAGAACCAACTGGCGGAACCGGCCATCATTAAGGTCGATGAGTTCGAGCCGTTGCTGGCCGAATTCAAAGCGTTTGTCATCGACTACGTCGCCACTCGCGCGCCGCAAAGCGCAGCCAAACTCCAGGTCAGCCTCGACAACGAAAGCGAACTGCTGACCCTGGCCCTGGAAGCGTTTTGCGTGCGCCTGCAAACCCATGAGCGCAAATACAACGCCCGCATCAAGCAGATGCTGGCGTGGTGGGCCACCGGTAGCAACCTGGATGCGCGCCTGGCCGATATGGGCCTGGAACGCCAAGTGCTCGACCCAGGCGACCCGGCCGCTTTCCCGCCGGTGCCGCCCACCTTGGAAAGCGACGACGACGCCCGCCTGCGCTACTACCTGGCACCCCACGCCCCAGCGGCGGGCTCGCGCATGCAGTATCGCCGCGAAGTGTTCACCTTGGGCGAGCGCCCAGCAGTGAAAGTACAAAGCGCGACGCCCGGTGTGGTCACGGTCACCTACACCTTCGACCCCGACGGCTACGCGGCCCAGGTCAAGGACGGCAACGCTCGCCGCACCGCACCGGGGGAAGTCATGGTCACCGTGCTTTCCAGGGAGGGCGACGGCACGCCATCTGTCGACTTGCTTGACGGTGTACGTCGACATTTCGCACGGCCGGATGTACGGCCAGAAACCGATCTTGTCAGCGTCCAAGGCGCGCAGATTCAACCCTATAAAATTCGTGTGGTGGCCAAGATCAACGCCGGCCCGGACTCGGGGCTGACCCAAGTGGCCGCGCAGAAACTGCTGCAAGACTACGCCGAGTCCTGCCACCGTCTGGAAGGGCGGGTGGACCCCAGCTGGATCGACTACGCCATCCACAGTGCCGGGGCCGCGCAACTGCACATCCTCGAACCGCTGGCGCCGATTGTCAGCACGGCGTTCCAGGCCCCGTATTGCACGGGCGTCGAGGTGGAGGTGCGCACACTATGAGTGAACCCAAAGCGAGTTTGCTGCCCGCCAACAGCTCACCGCTGGAAAAGGCGTTGGACCTGGGCTTCGGCACATTGCTTGAGCGTGTCGCCCCGCCGTTTCCGGCGCTGATGAACCCGCTGTATACCCCTAGCGAGTTCCTGCCTTACCTGGCCGCCGACCGTGGCGTCAGCGAATGGGATGCCGAGGCCAGCGAAGCGGAAAAACGCCTGACCGTGGCCTTGTCCTGGCAGATCCAACGCCAGGCCGGCACACCCAAGGCACTGAGCCATGCGGTGGAGTCATTGGGCTTCACGCCGAATATCAGCGCCTGGTACCAGCAACGTCCGCTGGGCGTGCCTTACACCTTCGACGTGCAGGCGATCATCGGGCGCAGTTGGTCCAGCGGCGACCACAACCGGCTGATCCGTCGCATCAACGCGGCGAAAAGTGAGCGCGATCAGGCGACGATTACCATCGTGCATGAAACCGAAGGCCAGCTCGCGCTCACGCAAGTGCTCGACGCGCCTTTAAGCGACGGCGAGTTCTACCTGAACGGCGCATTGCCGGACCTGGCGCTGGTGGCTCGCCTAAACAGTGCCGGGGTTGCCCAGCACTACACCATTAACGATTACGACCTCAGGGCGCAGCCATGACAGATGAAATCACGCGCCTGGTGCGCTTCACCTCCAAAGGTTTGGATGAAGTGCTGCAGGCAAAGAACCAGGGCCTCAAAGGCGAAATCACCCACATCGGCGCCGGCACCGGCCGCTACAACCCCGACGGCACGGAAGTGGCCTTGCGTGACGAGCGCCAACGGGTGGCCATCGTCGATTACGAAGACCTGGGCGAGCGCCAACTCAGGATGGCCGCGCTGTTTGATGGCGACGGCGAATATGAGATTGGCGAGTTCGGGTTTTACCTCGCCAGCGGCACCTTGCTGGCGGTGTATTCCGTGGCGGGGAAGTTGCTGACGTATAAAGCGGCGGCGGCGCGGGTGCTGCAGAAGTTTACGCTGGATGTTTCGCCGTTGCCGGCGGATAGCGTGATGATTGTGGTGGGGGAGCACAATCTTAATTTGCTGTTGACAGAAGAACTGGCAACTATTGCCGCTGCTAATGTAAATAATATGTGGCGGCATCTAGACGTGTTGTTTCGAGTAATGGCGCTGGAAATAACAGCTCAATGAGGGTTCAAGGATGATTCGCGAAGCTCCCTTCGTATTTAATAAATCAGAGGTCAAGTATGGGTATTGAGCAAAAAATTGGTGACCTGGTCACTGCCGCGGACAACCTCACAACTGCGGTTAACGGAAAAATTTCTCAAATAGACAACCGTATGGACGTTGCACGCGCGGAATTTGATGATTTTCGCAGCAAAAAGGATATGGTTGGCGTAGTCGGTGCGGCAGGCTCAGTACAGCTCAACGTCTTCCAAGGCGGTGTGTGGGGTACGGGCGGCCCTCAAAAGACAGGCGCGTCAGGTGGGTTCTCCGTCGTCGATCTAGGAACGTCAGCTGAAGTTTACATGCACTTCAAGTTGCCGGTTAATATCAATACTCACGATCAGATGTTCTGGTTCAATATTCGTGGGTATAGCTATGGTAGTGCGAGCATAGTAGATGAGACCGTAGTGGGTTATTGCTATTCGCCTCAGCGTGCGGTGTTGAATAAGTCTGTATTTGGGAATATGTCTCCGGGTATTTATACGGATGCCAGTGGTAATGTGATTATGCGGCTGAAGTTTCCAAGTATCTATGTGACTACGATCCGTATTGACACTATGCAAGTCGGTATTGGTGGCTTGTTTGCGGTTGGTAGCATTGAGTCGAAGCTGTCGCTTACTGATAAGGTGGAGTTTTAAGTGAACGAAAAAGTTGAGCTGGATTATCAATATAAACCTAACCCCGAGTCTATTGCTCTTGCTGAATGGGCCTCTATTCGCACTCGTCGTCAACAGCTATTGGCTTCCACAGAGGCAATGCAGTCCTTAGACAGCTCACTGACTGAGCTGCAACGTAGTGAGCTTGCGCTTTATCGACAGGCAGTGCGCGACGTTCCACAAGACTCGGGCGATCCCTACAAAGTCGAATGGCCAGAGTTGCCTGATTTCCTGAAATAACCCACCGCGAAAGCGGTTTTTTTTCGCCTCCCCAAAGCCCCTCCCCGCAGGGGCTTTTGCATTTCCCACTCGGAGATTTCCACCCATGCCCACCCGCCAAACCTACACCGTCCTCATCCCATTCCCCATCGGCAACGGCCATTGGTCCACCGCCGGCGAGGAACTGGAACTGCTCGACGTCGAAGCATCCGCCCTGCGCACCGCTGGCCGTCTGGAACTGACCAGCGTCCTCAACTCCACCCCCAAGAAGGCTGAATAACCATGGCAGAAGTCCTGAACTTCGAGCACAACGGCATCACTGTGAATGCCACTGAATCCCCCGAGGCCATGGGTGGCCTTGGCGATAACGTCATCGGCCTGGTCGGCACTGCGCCGAATGCCCATGCGTCGATCCCCAAAAACGCCCCGTTTCGCATCAACAGCTTCACCGCCCAGGCGCTCCTGGACCCTACCGGCACTGAGTCGGGCACCTTGTTCCAGGCGGTGTACCAGATCCTCAAAGTGGTCAAGGTGCCGGTCTATGTGGTCATCGTCGAAGAAGGCGCCACCCCGGCCGATACGATCAATAATGTGATCGGCGGCAACGACCCGGTCACCGGTCGCAAGCTGGGCCTGGCGGCCCTGAGCAGCGTGCCTGAAGACCTGACCATCATCGGCGCTCCAGGCTTTACCGGCACCAAGGCCGTGGCTGGTGAGTTCGCCTCCTTCGGCAAGCGCATCAAGGCCCGTGTGGTACTGGATGGCAAGGACGCGTCCGTTGCCGACCAAGTGACCTACAGCGGCGAACTGGGCGGGGCCGACCTCGGCTTCGACCGTTGCCTGCTGGTGCACAACATGCCGTCGGTGTACTCCAAAGCCGCGAAGAAGAACGTGTTCCTGTCGCCATCCTCGCTGGCCATCGCCGCATTGGCCAAGGTCAAGCAGTGGGAGAGTCCAGGTAACCAGGTGACGTTCGCCGAGGACGTTTCCCGCGTGGTCGAGTACAACATCCTCGACACCTCCACCGAAGGCGACCTGCTCAACCGCTATGGCGTGAGCTACTACGCCCGCACCATCCTCGGCGGCTTCTCGCTGTTGGGCAACCGCTCCATCACCGGCAAGTTCATCAGCTACGTCGGCCTGGAAGATGCCATCAGCCGCAAGCTGGTCAAGGCCGGCCAAAAAGCCATGGCCAAGAACCTCACCAAGTCCTTCATGGACCAGGAGGTCAAGCGCATCAACGACTGGCTGCAAACCCTGGTGGCCGACGAAACCATCCCCGGCGGCAGCGTGTACCTGCACCCGGAACTGAACAGCGTCGAGAAGTACAAGAACGGCACCTGGTTCATCGTCATCGACTACGGCCGCTACGCGCCGAACGAACACATGGTTTATCAACTCAACGCCCGCGATGAAATCATCGAGCAGTTCCTGGAGGACGTTCTCTAATGTTTACCAACCGAGTCAGACAGGCCATTGCGGCCACCCTTCAAGGCCTGCCGTTGTCCGCAACCGTGGAAGAGTTCACCCCGCCGAAGATCGAGTTCGACATGGAGGCCATGTCCGGCGGGCGCTTTATCGCCGAGGAAATGGCCAAGAGCGGCAAGGTGCTCAATGCCAAGCTGGTGCTGCAAGGTGCCGGCCCGCAAATCATGCTGGCCCTGGGCGTGCGCATGGGCGACGACATTTTGCTGAACGTGCGTGAAGCCGGCCAGGATCAAGACGGCAAGACCTATTTCACCTACCACACCGTGGGCGGCAAGCTCAAATCCCTGGAGGAGGCGAAGCTGAAAATGGGCGACAAGGCCACCACCACGCTGGAGCTGTCCTGCCGTACCTACAACCGTCTGGAAAATGGCATTTCGGTGATCGATATCGATGTGCGCACCCAGAAGTTCGTGCTCAACGGCGTCGACATCCTTGGCGATGCCCGCCGCGCCGTGCTGATGCCTTAAGGGCCGGCGCAATCTGAAGCGAGCACGGTCAAGGTGGGAGCTGGCTTGCCTGCGATGCAGGCGACTCGGTATCTCTGGAGCATCGAGTGGATGCCATCGCAGGCAAGCCAGCTCCCGCAGGGGCCGTGCTCAGGTTTAGATTTTTTGCACTTTTCAACACCGCTCAACAAGGAATTCCCCATGGCCTGGATGCCACCGTTGCACATCCTGCTGTCCCCGATCACCGCCGACACCGGTGCAATGATCGAGCAGGTTCAACTCAAACCGTTGTTCTATGCCGCGCAAAAAGACGCGCTGGCCCGGGCCGGTGATGACGAGGACGACCAGTTCTTCGAACTGGCGAAACTCGCCACCGGCCTGTCGGAAAAAGAGCTCGACCAACTCAAGCGCCCGGACTACGTGAGCATTGCGCAGTACGTACACGAAATGTCGACACGCCCGGCCTCGTTCTTCCTGAAAGAACAGGACGTGACGACCCACGACCAGCCTGTCCACCTGCTATTACCCCTGGAAGCCGCCGGCCGAAACCTGTCGGAACTGCCCCTGGAAATGCCCGCCCTGCGCGCTACCAAGGTGATGAAAAAACTCGCCACTAACAAAGAGCGCGCCGAGTTCATCACCGCCCATTGCACGGGCCTGATGATTCCCGATCTTGCCGGCCTGACCGTGCCCGACTGGACCGAGCTGCAGGAGCGCATCGACGATTTTTTAAACAAACCGGCGGACTTCTTTCGGAGCGCGACATCGAAGTGATTCTCGATGTAGTGCCGCTGGTTTACTCGGTGAACGAAGCGGAAATCCTCGATTGGGAAGCCGGCAAAGCATTGCGCCGCTACGACATCGCAATCAGTCGTCTTGGCGTCAAACAGGAGTAGAGCGCAATGGCAGATAGTAATCATGGAGCAGGGTCAGCCATTGCCAAGGACGGCGTGATGACTCAGGGCGCCCTTCAGATGACAGGAATGCAGGCCAGTCTCAAACCTATCACCCAAGCGCTGCCGAGCCCGCTTGAGGTGGCCCCGGGGAGTGCGGCGAGTTTGGCCCTGGCATTGGCCGATGCCAGCTTGCAGATCAAGCATCTGGCGGACGGGCAGGTACGGTTGGTCGATACGCTGGAGCTGTTCAACGTCTCGTTGCTCAAGGTGATGGACGCCCGGCAAGCTCAAACTGCCGGGAACGCAGAGGGTACGAAGACCGTCGCGGCTACAGACAAGCGCACACCCTCGCAGGCGCTGGACGCCGCGATGACCGATATTGATCAACTGTTGATGTTTGCCCGGCATGAGCGCAAGGCATTGCGTGAAGCCAACCTTGCCATGGCGTCCGAGCCGGTGGTGGCTGCCAGTGGTGCCAGTGCCGTCGACCTCGCGAAGGTCGAGTATGCCGCCGCCCGTTCCGGTATCGGCAGTGATCGTAAGGACGCTTCGGGCAATATCGACCCCGTTGGGCGCCGGGCAGACCTGCAGCAGTTCGCTCGCGACGCTGCGATCATGGCGACGGCGTTCAAGATCGACGTCAAAAATGCCGGCGAAATCATGGGCGGCTGGCGCGAGTCAATGCACCTTGATCGCGCACAAGCCTTGGACCTTGCCGACGCAACAAACGTGCTGGGCACCCAGGTATCGCTCAAGGCCGAATCGGCGGATATCGGCGCTGTTGTGCAACTCCAGGGCGCTGCCGCGAAGGCTGCGGGCATGAGTCCCGAACAGGCTGCAGCGCTTTCGGCGGCGTTGTTGAGCGCAGGTAACAGCAAGGCTGTTGCTGGTGCCGGGCTGGAAAAAATCAGCACCGTCCTGGCTAAAGGCGACAACGCCTCTGCAGGGCAACGCAGTGCCTGGGCAGAGCTCAAGCTTGATCCAAAAGTACTCGCGGCGGGCATGAAACAGGACGGCCCACAGGCCGTGCTTACGGTGCTGGAGGCGCTCAAGTCGCAACCTGCCGAAAGGCAGGCGGTGCTGGCGACGCAGTTGTTCGACGGCAACCAGACGATTCTGAGCCTGGTACCGGTGATCGACAGCGTGAAACAGGCCTTTTCGCTGGTCGCAGAAAAATCCACCTACGCCACTTCGACGCTGGGCGACCAAGGTTCGGTGCTGCGTTCGGCCGCGGTTCGTGCGGACTCTACTTACGCGCGTCGGCAAGCCTACGAGGCCAGTACCACACGCTTGAGCACCGCCTCTGATACAGCGCTTGCCCCCGTTGTAGATGCCTCGCTGACCGCAATGAACGGCCTGGTCAGTGGCGTGGCTTGGCTCGCGGAAGGCCTGCCCAAGGCTGCCGCTGCCGTCGCCCTGGCGGGGGCGGTGCTGATCCCGGTGGTTTCTGGTGTTTTCGGTGCCGTGAAGGACAAGATTTTCGAAAAGGTCGCAGGGAAAGTGCTCGGAGAGGGGCCGGCAGCAGGGAATAAAACCACACCGCCGGACAGCCAGCGCAAAGCCCCGAGCAATGACGAGCACAGCGGTAATCGCCCGCCTGCTTCCGGCCCTGGCATCTCTGGCAAAGCGGCGAAGGTGAGCAAGCTGGCCAAAGGGGTCCCCCTGGGTTTGGTGGTGGCCCAGGCCGGTGTCGAGATGACGCAAGGCGCGATGACCGGAAACCTGGGTCAAGCGGTTGGCACTAGCGTGGGCTCTATCGGCGGCGGTGTTGCCGGCGGTGTCGTCGGTGATGTGGCTGGGATGGCGATAGGCCGAGCGGTCGGCACGCTGGCGGGAGCTGTTATCGGTTCGGTCGTTCCGGGTGCCGGCACAGTGTTGGGCGGTGTGATGGGCGGCGTCGCCGGGGGCGCAATCGGTAAGGTAGTCGGTGGTGCCGTGGGCACTTTCGTGGGCAGTGACGTCGGTGCGTGGCTGGCTGAAAAAGTGATGGGGGCGGGCGATCGCCTGCCATCCCCCACAGAGGTCAGCAAAAACCTCAACGCCCCTCAAGCCGACAACCGCCAAATCAACTTCGCCCCGCAAATCACCATCACCGCGCCTGAGCAAGCCAGCCATCAACAACTGGCGGCGCTCGTGGTGCAACAGATCGAAGCGCAATTTACCCCGCTGTCGATGGACAACCTGCTGGCGACCCGACGCGGCGCAGCACTCACCGATGGAGCTGTGTGATGCGACAACAGATGGTCTTGGGTACTTTTATTTTCGGGCTGTCCCGTGGGTTCGCCTACGACACGCTTGATCGTGGTAGCAGCGGGGGCTGGGTCAGTCTCGACATCATTGCCGGCAAACCTAAATCCAGCCAGGTCGGCCAGGGGCTCGAAACGCTGGCATTGGGCGGCAAGGCTGCGCGTGCCAATGGCATGGCGCGCCTGGATGAGTTGCGCACCCTGCAGGCCCTGCGTGCGCCGTTGCCTTTGGTGGACGGGTTAGGGCGTAACTGGGGGCTATGGACCATCCAGTCGATCAGTGAAAAACAAGCCAGCGTGATCGACGACGGGACGGCCATGGTGATCAATTGGACATTGTTACTGGAGGAGTTCGTCAATGCGTAGGGTTCGAAGTATTGCCGGCGACTCGGTGAACCTGTTGCTCTACCGTGAACTGGGGCGCAGTGATGATGCCGCAGAAGAAGCGTTGTGGCGCTTGAACCCGGAGTTGGCCGAACAGGGCGCGGTACTGCCGGCGGGCGTCAGCGTGCTGGTGCCCGAATTGGACGCGCAACCAGTTGCGAGCCGGCCGGTTTCCGCCTGGGATTAAGGAGCCATCATGGCACTCGGATTTACACCTGTAGTGGAGCTATACGGAGCCAATGCCGCGTTATTCAACGAGCGGCTCTTGGAGTGGGAGCATACCGACGCAGCGGGGTTTGTATCTGATCAACTGAAGCTGACTCTCGATATCGAGGGGCTTGAAGGGCTGCCCGATCTGGGCGGCAAAATTGGCCTGCGTATTGGGTACCTGGAATCGGGCCTGGTGGATAAGGGCGTGTTCAAGATCACCCAGCGCACGCCCTCGATGTTCCCATTGCGACTGGTGCTGGTGGCCACGGCGGCACCGTTCGACGAGCACGAATTCAAACAGCGCCGCACCGCCAGCCATGGGCCGATAACCCTGGGTGCGCTGTTTCGCCAACTGACCACCCGATACGGTTTTTCACCGCGTGTGGCGCCCGAACTCGACGGTGAGCCGATCGCGCACATCGATCAGACCAATGAAAGCGACATGGCCTTTCTGACGCGCCTGGCCAAGCGCTTCGATGCGGTGGCCAAGCCTGTCGATGAGCTGTATGTACTGGGGCGCAAAGGCCAGATCAAGACGCTGTCGGGCAAGGCATTGCCGGATGTACGGTTGTCGATCACCCACGACAATCGTCCAGGTGACCGCGCGTTCATTAGCGCCAGTTTCACCGAAACCAGCCGTGCCAAATACAACGGTGCGCAAACGTCATGGTGGGACGCGGCAGCCGGAAAACAGCGTGTCGTCAAGGTGGGCATCGCACCCTTCAAAGTGGTGACACAGCGCTACCAGAGCGAGGACGAAGCACGCTCGGCGGCGCAGGGAGAGATGCGGCGGGTGGGGCGCGAAGGGTTGCAGATCGATGTGGTCTGCCCTGGTAATCCTTCGTTGGCTGCTGAAGGCCTGTTGCTGCTGGATGAGTCGTGGCCGGGGTTTATGCAAGGGCGCTGGTCGATTAAAACGGTGAAATCCAAGGGCGAGCGAAAAGGTGGCTATCGGAGTACGGTCCAGGCCAGCGGTTTGTCGGTGTAGATCCTTCCTTAGAGTAAAACCCATGGTAATCACACATGCTCAGCTTCTGGGTGTCATGCCTGGAGCCCGCCTTCGCGCGGGCATTTTTTTAACCTTTCTAAATGCGGCCTTTGCGGGGCATCAGATCAATACGGCCCGTCGCGTCGCCGCCTTCCTCGCCCAAATCGGCCACGAGTCTGCCCAGTTGCAGTACGTGCGCGAATTGGGCAGTGATCAATACTTGAGCAAATATGACACCGGCGTCTTGGGCGCGCGCCTGGGCAACACCCCGGAAGCGGACGGAGATGGACAAAAGTATCGCGGCAGAGGGTTGATCCAGATAACCGGCCGCCGTAATTACCTTGCGTGCAGCCAAGCACTGTTCGGCGATGATCGCCTGCTGCTCCAGCCGCAACTGCTGGAACAACCGCAATGGGCCTGCGAGTCCGCCGCCTGGTTCTGGCAAAGCAACGGCCTTAACGAACTTGCCGACAACGATCAGTTCACCACCATCACCCGTCGGATCAACGGCGGCCTCAATGGCCTGGACGACCGTTTGCAGTTGTGGGCGCGGGCGAAGGCGGTGCTCTGCGTTTCTTAGGTGCGTTTCGCCTGATCGGTGCGCGCCTGCTCATGGCGCATGTGTGGCAGGTGCAGGCCGTCGCGCATTAGCCTCTTGATGCACTCTGTACCTTGCATGGCCGATAGGCTCCTGTAGGGTAGGCGAACCCCCGCCCACTCCTGGAGACGACTGTGAAGGAAATCACTCAACTGGCTGCCGAACTGGGTCGCCGTTTGCAGGTGCTCAGTGCTCACGTGACCACTGCCGAGTCCTGTACCGGCGGCGGCATTGCCGAAGCCATCACGCGAATTCCGGGCAGCTCGGCCTGGTTCGAGGCGGGCTATGTCACCTATTCCAACCGGCAGAAGACCCGACAGTTGAATGTGCCGGAAAAACTGATCGTCAAGGTCGGGGCTGTCAGCCAGGAAGTGGTGGAGGCGATGGCCCGCGGTGCGCAGGAAAAAAGCCTGGCGCGATTTGCCGTGGCGGTCAGCGGTGTGGCCGGCCCCGATGGCGGTTCGCCGGACAAGCCGGTGGGCACCGTTTGGCTGGCCTTTGCCGTGGGCGACGAGGTGACCGCCGAGCTTGCGCACTTCCCCGGCAACCGCGACGAGGTCCGCCGACAAACGGTAAAAGCCGCGCTGGAGGGCTTGTTGCGACGAGCTGCAGCAGAAATAGACAATCAGGGGTAGGCGATCACCGATCTTTGTGGAACAATACTGTCTACTTATACAGGTGTTGGCCGTCAGGCCTTATTGATTACGTGAGGACTTTAATGGACGACAACAAGAAGAAAGCCTTGGCTGCGGCCCTGGGTCAGATCGAACGTCAATTCGGCAAGGGTGCCGTAATGCGTATGGGCGATCACGACCGTCAGGCGATCCCGGCTATTTCCACTGGCTCTCTGGGTCTGGACATCGCGCTCGGCATTGGTGGCCTGCCAAAAGGCCGTATCGTTGAAATCTACGGTCCTGAATCTTCCGGTAAAACCACCCTGACCCTGTCGGTGATTGCCCAGGCGCAAAAGATGGGCGCTACCTGCGCGTTCGTCGACGCCGAGCACGCCCTGGATCCTGAATACGCCGGCAAGCTGGGCGTCAACGTCGATGACCTGCTGGTTTCCCAGCCGGACACCGGCGAGCAAGCCCTGGAAATCACCGACATGCTGGTGCGCTCCAACGCCATCGACGTGATCGTGGTCGACTCCGTGGCGGCCCTGGTGCCCAAGGCTGAAATCGAAGGCGAAATGGGCGACATGCACGTGGGCCTGCAAGCCCGCCTGATGTCCCAGGCGCTGCGTAAAATTACCGGTAACATCAAGAACGCCAACTGCCTGGTGATCTTCATCAACCAGATCCGTATGAAGATCGGCGTGATGTTCGGCAGCCCGGAAACCACCACCGGTGGTAACGCGCTGAAGTTCTACGCTTCGGTCCGTCTGGATATCCGTCGTACTGGCGCGGTGAAGGAAGGTGACGAGGTTGTCGGTAGCGAAACCCGCGTCAAGGTCGTGAAGAACAAAGTGGCCCCGCCATTCCGTCAGGCTGAGTTCCAGATTCTCTACGGCAAGGGTATCTACCTGAACGGCGAGATGATCGACCTGGGCGTACTGCACGGTTTTGTCGAGAAGTCCGGTGCCTGGTATGCCTACAACGGCAGCAAGATCGGTCAGGGCAAGGCCAACTCGGCCAAGTTCCTGGCAGACAATCCGGATATCGCTGCCACGCTTGAGAAGCAGATCCGCGACAAGCTGCTGACCGCAGCGCCGGACGTGAAAGCGGCTGCCAACCGCGAGCCGGTAGATGAAATGGAAGAAGCCGATACTGACGTCTGAAGCAAACGATGACTGTTGTACTGGATACACTCGTCGCCGTTCGGCGCACTGCGATGGACCTGCTCGCTCGCCGCGAGCATGGTCGAGTCGAGCTGACACGTAAGTTGCGTCAGCGCGGCGCAGAGCCAGAGATGATCGAAACAGCCCTCGACCGGTTAACGGAAGAAGGGCTGTTGTCGGAAGCCCGTTACCTTGAAAGCTTTGTGTCTTACCGCGCACGTTCCGGTTACGGCCCTGCGCGGATTCGCGAGGAGTTAAGCCAACGTGGACTGCAACGTGCCGATATTGACCTTGCGCTACGTGAGTGCGGTATCAATTGGCAGTCGCAGTTGGAAGACACCTGGCGTCGCAAATTTGCGGGGCATCTTCCGATTGATGTCAAAGAACGTGCGAAGCAAGGTCGCTTCTTGAGTTATCGCGGGTTTTCGATGGACATGATCAACCGCTTGTTGAGCGGCCGGGATATGGACGACTGAACGCCAAAAAACAAAAGGCCCACTATGAAAATAGTGGGCCTTTTTTTTGCCTGCAAAAAATCACGCTGTCTCTGGCGTCATCCGTTGCTGGGCCTTGCCCTGAGCCTCTGCCCAGTTCTCCGGCAGGTTGATGTAATCCACCAACTCCCGCAATCGCCCCTGATCGCGACCGTTGAAATTGAACACCAGGCGCGTCAAATGGCTGAATCTCGGCTCGTCATGGTCTTCGCCCGTATAGGCGAGTTGCTGGAATTCGCCACTGAGCCGCAGGCTGGCAAACGCTTGCTGCATATGGGCGAGGGCGCGCTCACTCAGGGGATGATTCATGCGCACCACAAACTCACGCTTAAGCCAGCGGGTGGAGTGGAAGTTGGCGTAGAACTGGTTGATTTCGTCTACGGCCTCTTCGGCGCTGTAGACCAGGCGGACCAGTTTGAGGTCGGTGGGCAGGATATAGCGATTGGCTTCCAACTGACTGCGGATGAAATCCAGGGCGCCTTGCCAGAACCCACCGCCCGGCGCATCCAGTAGCACTACCGGCACCAGTGGGCTCTTGCCGGTCTGGATCAGGGTCAGCACTTCCAATGCCTCGTCGAGGGTGCCGAAACCGCCAGGGCACAACACCAGCGCGTCGGCTTCCTTGACGAAGAACAGCTTGCGGGTAAAGAAGAAGTGGAATGACAGCAGGTTGTCGGTGCCATCAATGGTTGGGTTGGCATGCTGTTCAAAGGGCAGGGTGATATTGAACCCTAGGCTGTGCTCCAGGCCCGCACCTTCGTGGGCCGCGGCCATGATGCCGCCACCGCCACCGGTGATGACCATCAGGTCGGACCGTGCCAACGCCGCACCTACCTCTCGGGCTAGCGCATACAGCGGGCTTTCCACTGGCGTACGCGCCGAGCCAAATACCGTGACTTTGCGCCGGCCCTTGAATTGTTCGAGCACCCGAAAGGCATGGTCCAGTTCGCGGATAGCCCGCAGGGTGATCTTGGCGTTCCAGCGATCACGGTCGTCCTGGGCCATGCGCAGGACGGTGAGGATCATGTCTCGATAAAGGGAGATATTCGGGCTGTTGGGGGCGATCAACTGAATTTGTGCGTCGACCTGCTGGGTGAGGTCGGTCCCGTTTTCTTCAAAATGACGAAGCAACAAATCATTCGATTCATAAGGCATTCAATTTCTCCTTCTCTACAGGGCCTGGGTAGTCGACGAGAACGTCGCCTGGGCCACGACACTGCTTGTGTCGCGGCATGCCGCAGGAGGGCAGGCCTTTTTTGCCCTGAAAATGTGACAGAACAGCGTTAAAAACTGTGGTGGGCGGGCATCTGGGATGAGCTGATCATGGGCCGAAAAACCCTTGGCTGGCAACCGCTTATTGATGGCTCATTAGGCAGTTTAGTCGTTGACAGCAAACGCAGCGGGGGCGTGCGCGCCGCTGGGGAGCGGCGCGGGAGGGGCAAGCAAAGGTTACTTTTTCTTCTTCGTCGGAGCCGGGCAATCGGCCTCTGCGAACTTGACCGAGGCCACCGGGCGATTGGTCTTGTTCTCGGTGATTTCATAGCGCATCACTGCGCCCTTGGCCATCAGCTCGCGGTAGCCCGGGTTGGTGCATACACTGCGGCCCAGCTGGAAATACACAGCCTTGGGGTTGGCGCGCATCTGTTCGGCACGGTCAGGCAACACGCTGAGGTGATCGATCAGTTGCATCCCTTCAACGGTGTAGGCGACTTCCAGGGTTTTTTCGTCGATTTCCCGGGGCAGGTCCTTGTTGCTTTCGGCCGCGACGCTTTGCAGCTTCTTGTTCATTTGAGCCTCCAGCAGCGAGGCCGCGTGGGCGCCCATAGGCAAGACCAGCGCAAGGGCGACGGATGGGGCAACAAGGCGCAGCATGGAACGCAGCATGAAACTCTCCTGATTCGGTTACTGGTGCATAGACCAGCCACTGGGCTGTGCGTTCAGTGGCGCGCAATTATAGGTGAGCCCTTGCCACTACAGCCAGGCGTATCGCTGGTAAACTGCGGGACTTCTGTTTTTCATGAGTTTGTTCCGTGTCGATTTCTTCTACTTCGCCGCGTGCCCGATGAGTCACGCCGTCTCCCGTTTGCGTACCCAGCGTCTGGCGCGTGCCGTCAGGCCGTTTCTCAATCGGGGTTCCCGTGCTGAGCGCTGTCCCGGCTGTCGGGTCATTCCTGAGTACTGCCTGTGTGCCTGGCGGCCTCAGGTAGAAGCCAAGTCCGCCATGTGCCTGTTGATGCATGACGTTGAACCGATGAAGCCCAGTAACACGGGCTGGCTGATCGCCGATGTCATACACGACACCACCGCGTTTGCCTGGTCGCGTACCGAAGTCGACCCCGAGTTGCTCAGGTTGCTGGCCGACCCGCAGTGGCAACCCTACATCGTATTTCCCGGTGAATTCGTGGCGCCGCAACGGGTGGTCAGTGAAGTGCGCGTGGAGGAGGGCAAGCGCCCACTGTTCATCCTGTTGGACGGCACCTGGAGCGAAGCGCGCAAGATGTTTCGCAAAAGTCCCTATCTGGAACATTTACCGGTGCTGAGCCTGGCGCCCGAACAGTTGTCACGCTACAAACTACGGCGCTCAAAGCGCGATGACCATTTCTGCACCGCCGAGGTGGCGGCGCTGTGCCTGGAGCTGGCCGATGACCTGGCCGCCAGCGAAGTGCTGGATGCCTACCTTGATGTGTTCAGCACCCATTACCTGGCTGCCAAATTCCAACTGTCATTGGATGCGGAGGACACCGTGCATACCCGCCTTGCACCCTACATCCCGGCGGGATAACCAGACGACGTTTGCATGATGGCACTGTAAGCCCGCAACCCGCTAAAATCCCCACGGGCGTAGTGCTTGACCCTCCAGGCTACGCTGGGCATGCTGTGCGCCGATTGGGCGCAACCGTGAATTATCGACGTCGTTTCATGTGTTTTTGACGTTGAGCGGGCCCTGTGGCGATCGCTGCCTGGCCGTCGCCTCGTGTATTGGTGAACCCTGAACCCATCAGGGCTCCCATAAAAAACAGGATCATTTAACCAATGGCCACATACGAAATCCTGATTGCCGATGACCACCCGCTGTTTCGCAGCGCACTGCATCAGGCCGTAACCCTGGGCCTTGGCCCCGATGTACGTCTGGTCGAAGTGGCCAGCATTGCCGAACTGGAAGCCCGCCTGACTGAAAAATCCGACTGGGATCTGGTGTTGCTCGACCTGAATATGCCGGGCGCGTACGGTTTCTCCGGGCTGGTGCTGCTGCGCGGCCAATACCCGCAGATCCCCGTGGTGATGGTGTCGGCCCAGGAAGAAGCCGACGTGGTGGTGCGCTCCAAAGAGTTTGGCGCCAGCGGCTTCATTCCCAAGTCCAGCGCGATGGAGGATATCCAGAAAGCCGTGCGCACGGTGTTGGACGGCGATGTGTCCTGGCCACCCCAGGCGTTTGAAGAAATCAATGTGTCCGATGAAGCCAAGGCCGCCCGCGATGGCCTGGCCAGCTTGACGCCCCAGCAGTTCCGAGTATTGACCATGGTCTGCGAAGGGTTGTTGAACAAGCAGATTGCTTACGAATTGAGTGTGTCGGAAGCGACCATCAAGGCCCACGTTACGGCGATTTTCCGTAAGTTGGGCGTGCGTACGCGCACTCAGGCGGCGTTGCTTTTGCAGCAACTCGAGTCCATCTCGCAACATTAAGTTACAGCCGCTTCACGCTTTTTTGACTTTGCGTGATCTAGCTTCCCCACTTCTTTGGTTCAGTTGCCTACATCTATGTCGCCTTTCAAGGGTCAAACCGGTATCAAACGTATCTTCAATGCAGGGGGCTATTCCCTGGATGGCCTGCGTGCGGCTTTCACTGGCGAGGCGGCATTCCGCCAACTGGTATTGCTGAATGTCATCCTGATTCCCGTGAGCTTTTTCCTGCAGATCAGCCGGGTTGAACGGGCGCTGCTGATTGCAGTGTGTTTGTTGGCGCTGATCGTCGAATTGCTCAACTCAGCGGTAGAAGCGGCCATTGACCGTATTTCCCTGGACCGCCACCCGCTGTCGAAAAACGCCAAGGACATGGGCAGCGCCGCGCAATTCGTGGCCCTGACCATGATCACACTGGTATGGGCGGTGATCCTGATCTGACGATCACGCGATACTCGGCAGCACGATCTCGTCGCTGCGCTGCACCCCAGCGGTGAAGGCGCGGCACAGTTCGAGAAACTCGCGCATCGCCGAGGTCTGGTACTTCTGCTTGTGCCAGATGAAGTAGAACTGCCGGGCCAGGTCCAGGTCCGGGGTTTCTACCGGCACCAGGCTGCCACGGCGGAAGGCATCGCGCAGCGCCAGCCGCGAAATGCAGCCAATCCCCAAGCCCGACTCCACTGCCCGTTTGATCGCCTCGGTGTGTTCCAGCTCCAGGCGGATATTCAGCGCGCTGCGGTGATGACGCATTGCCTGATCAAAGGTCAGTCGCGTGCCCGAGCCCTGTTCCCGCAGGATCCACGCTTCGTGGGTCAACTCGTCCATGGTGGCCACGCCACGCTTGGCCAAATGATGCTGGGGCGCACAGAACACCACCAGCTCATCTTCTACCCACGTCTGCACCTCGATATCCGGGTGGCTGCAGTCGCCTTCAATTAGACCCAGGTCAATTTCGTAGTGGGCAACCTGATGCACGATATGGGCAGTGTTCTGCACATGCAGCTTTACCTGGCTCTCGGGGTGTTGCTGCATAAAGCTGCCAATCAGCAGTGTCGCCAGGTAATTGCCTATGGTCAGCGTGGCGCCGACCGCCAGGGAACCGAAGCCTGACTTGCCGTTGAGCAGGTCTTCGATCTCCTTGGCCTGGTCCAGCAATGCCACCGCCTGGGGCAACAGCTGGTGACCGAGGGCGTTGAGGCTCAGGCGTTTACCGGCGCGGTCGAATAATTGACAGCTGGATTGACGCTCCAGCTCGGTGATTGAGGTGCTGGCGGCGGATTGAGATAAGGCCAGAAGGCCAGCAGCGCGCGAGACGCTTTCCTGCTGGGCGACGGCGACGAAAACTTGCAGTTGACGGAGAGTAAATCGCATATCGATATAACCGATAACCCTTATCTTAATAATCCAGTTAACAGATATTGTCGCCGCCATTAGAATGCTGTGCAATTGCGCATCCTTACCTTTGGCGCAGACCCATTTCCAGGAGTCCCCCGTACATGAGCAACATGAACCACGAGCGTGTCCTCAGTGTTCATCACTGGAACGACACTCTGTTCAGCTTCAAGTGCACCCGCGATCCGGGCCTGCGCTTCGAGAACGGTCAGTTCGTGATGATCGGCCTGCAACAGCCCAACGGCCGCCCGCTCATGCGCGCTTACTCCATTGCCAGCCCGAACTGGGAAGAGCATCTGGAGTTCTTCAGCATCAAGGTGCCCGATGGCCCGCTCACTTCCCAGTTGCAGCATCTGAAGGAAGGCGACGAGATCATCATCAGCAAAAAACCGACAGGCACCCTGGTGCTTGACGATTTGAAGCCGGGCAAGCATCTGTATCTGCTCAGCACCGGTACTGGCCTCGCCCCGTTCATGAGTGTGATCCAGGACCCGGAGACCTATGAGCGTTTCGAAAAAGTCATCCTGTGCCACGGCGTGCGTTACGTCAACGAAGTTGCCTACCGCGAATTCATCACCGAGCACCTGCCGCAGAACGAGTTCTTCGGTGAGGCCCTGCGTGACAAGTTGATCTACTACCCGACCGTGACCCGCGAGCCGTTCGAAAACGAAGGCCGCCTGACCGACCTGATGCGCAGCGGCAAGCTGTTCAGCGACATCGGCCTGCCGCCAATCAATCCCGAGGACGACCGCGCCATGCTGTGCGGCAGCCCAAGCATGTTGGACGAGACCAGCGAAGTGTTGAACAGCTTTGGCCTAAAGGTTTCGCCACGGATGCGTGAGCCGGGTGACTACCTGATCGAGCGTGCGTTCGTCGAGAAGTGACTTCGGGTCACTTGTAGGAGCGAGCTTGCTCGCGAAGGACGTCAACGATAACGCTGGCATCTTGACTCAACGCGGTGCCTGTTCGTTTTTCGCGAGCAAGCTCGCTCCTACAGTTGAATGCGTTTGCAAAGAAAAGCCCGCGTTGCCTGTGAAGGCAACGCGGGCTTTTGCGTTTGTGCGATTTACTGTGCCGAAACCACTTCCAGCACACAAATCATCCCCGGCTCCGGGTAGTGCCAGCGCACATCCACATCCCAGAACCGCACACCGTATTCCCGTTCTGAGGTAGGAACCTGATACGCCGGCCGCGGATCCTGTGCCAGACACTGTTCAATCAACTCCACCAACGGTTCACCAAGGCGCTGTGCATGGCCTTGCGCCTGTTGCAGTGCAGCCTTGAGCCATTGCACGCCGATCAGCGCGGGCGCATTGCTGGCGATGTCGTTGGTGGCCGCATCCACGATATCGGCATACGGCACATACGGCTTGATATCCAGCACCGGCGTGCCATCGAGCAAATCTATGCCCGATATCCACAACCGCCCCGGTTCCACCTTGTCCAGCTTCACCACCGACTGGCCGATGCCATTGGGACGATGGGTTGCGCGGGTGGCAAACACACCCATGGACGTATTGCCGCCCAGGCGTGGCGGGCGCACTTTCAGGCGTGGCTTGTCTTCCAGGGCCTGATGAAACAGAAACAGCAGCCACACATGGCTGACCTGCTCCAGCCCCTGCACCGCCTCACCCTGGTCGAACGGCGCCACCAGCTCCAGCACGCCACGGGCAGCCGGTGCCAGTTGCGGTTGGCGCGGGATGGCGAACTTCTCCTTGAAACAGGAGCGTACGAAGCCGACGGGCGAGACCTGGTAACTCATGGGCTTAGGCACGGACCCGCAAGGTCAGGCCCTTGAGGAAGTTACGCAGCAGCTGATCGCCACAGGTGCGGTAGTTGGTATGACCAAACTTGCGAAACAGCGCGCTCAGCTCTGGCTTGGACACCGGGAACTCCGCCGCCTTGAGGATTGCATGCATGTCGTCTTCCTTCAGTTCGAAGGCCACGCGCAGCTTTTTCAGGATGATGTTGTTGGTCACCGGGGTTTCGATCGGCTGCGGCGGGCGGCTTTCGTCCTTGCCGCGCTTGAAGATCACCAGACCATCGAGGAAGTGGGCCATGACTTCATCCGGGCAGAACACAAAGCCTTCTTCCTCATCTTTCTTGAGGTAGGTCAGCAGGTCTTCCTTGGTCACGTCCATGCCGCCGAGCTTGATGATCTCGACCATCTTGTTGTCGCTGATGTCGAGCATGTAGCGCACGCTGCGCAGTACGTCGTTGTGAATCATGGTGGGCAATCCTGGTATTCAACTGATGACACCGCCGGAATCAGGCGGTGTCGGGAAAAGGGAACGGCTTAAAACTTTTCTTTGCCGGACAGGTAACGCCATTGGCCCACTGGCACCTTGCCAATGGACACGCCGCCGATGCGGATGCGGCGGATGGCGATGACTTTCAGGCCAACGGCTTCGCAGAACAGCGCGATCACGCCGGGTTGCGGGTTTTTCATCGCAAAGCGCAGGCGGTTCTCGTTCTGCCAACTGGCTTTGACGGCAGGCAGCTCTTTGCCTTTGTAGGTCAAGCCGTGGTTCAGGCGGTTAAGGCCGTGGGCAACCATGTCGCCTTCGACTTCCACCACGTATTCCTGCTCGATCTTGGCGGCATCGGCGGTCAACTTGCGCAGAATCTTCCAGTCCTGGGTAAACACCAGCAGGCCACTGGCTTTGGCTTGCAGGTCGGCGCTGGCGCTCAGGCGCAGAAAGTGCCCCTTGAGCGGACGCTTGCCGAAGCGGTGTTCTTCAGAGAGGGTTTCGGCGCTGATCGAGGCCATGGCGGTTTCAGCATCCATGCCTGCGGGGGCGTGCATCAGGATGGTCACCGGCTCTGGCGCGGTGGCTTTAGCTTCCGGGTCCAGCTCGACCTTCTCGTCAGTGACCTTGAACTGCGGCTCGTCGATCACTTCGCCGTCCACCGAGACCCAGCCGCCTTCGATAAACAGCTCAGCCTCCCGACGGGAGCAACCGACCAGTTCGATAAGGCGTTTGGAGAGGCGTATGGGGTCAGTCATGACAAGGGCCGTAACAAAAGGGGGCCACTATTGTACCTGCCTGGCGCCGGTTAATCCCGGCCCCATTTCAGCCCATGTGCCATAACAATTACTTAACTGACGCAACACGGGTCAAATGTGGGAGTTGGCTTGCCTGCGAAGGCGGTATACCAGCACCGGATGGGTAGACTGACCCGACGCCTTCGCAGGCAAGCCAGCTCCCACAGTTCAGGCATTACGGGCCTGTTGCTGCTGGCGCAGACGCAGGTGCAGCAACGGATAAGGCTGCCCAAGCCCATCATGGTCCGTTCGCCCGATCACCTCGAAGCCTTGCTTGAGGTAAAAACCCAGGGCCTGGGGGTTCTGTTCGTTGACGTCCAGTTCATCGGCGTTCATGTGTTCGATCGCGTAGCCCAGCAATTGCCGGCCCAGCCCCTGGCCACGGTAGCGCGGGTCGATAAACAGCATTTCCACCTTGCCCGCCGACACCCCGGCGAAGCCGGTAATGTGCTGGCGCACGTCCTTGGTGCAGATCAGCATGACCGCATCGAGGTAGCGGCTCAGCACCAGGTTTTTCAACATGTCGATATAGCTGTCCGGGAGGAAGTCATGGGTGGCGCGTACCGAGTCCTCCCAGATCTGCACCAGGCGTGCGTAGTCGCTGGTTTTAGGTGTGTGAATCACCGAATGCTGACGCATACCCGCTGTCCTTTGCTGTATTCGGGGTTGATGGACAATACGATAGACCTAAAAAAGCCCCGCATCTTCTCAGAGGCGAGGCTTTTTTATCACCGTGCGATCAGTCGCGTTTTTCAGCCCACAAGTCGTACTCGTCGGCGTCGGTCACGGTGCACCACACTTTGTCACCCGGCTTCAGGCCGCTGGCATCGTCGATAAACACGTTACCGTCAATTTCAGGGGCGTCGAAGAAGCAACGACCCACCGCGCCTTGCTCGTCGACTTCATCGATCAGCACTTCGATTTCCTTGCCGATGCGCAGTTGCAGGCGTGCCGAGCTGATGGCCTGCTGGTGCGCCATGAAGCGCTCCCAACGGTCTTGCTTGACGTCGTCCGGCACCACGGCCAGGTCCAGCAGGTTGGCCGGAGCACCTTCCACCGGCGAGTACTGGAAGCAACCGACGCGGTCCAGCTGCGCTTCGGTCAGCCAGTCCAGCAGGTACTGGAAGTCTTCCTCGGTCTCGCCGGGGAAACCGACGATGAAGGTGGAGCGGATGATCAGCTCCGGGCAGATCTCGCGCCAGTTCTTGATGCGTGCCAGGGTCTTGTCTTCAAACGCCGGACGTTTCATCGCCTTGAGCACTTTCGGGCTGGCGTGCTGGAATGGGATGTCCAGGTACGGCAGGATCTTGCCGGCGGCCATCAACGGGATCAACTCGTCCACATGCGGGTAAGGGTAAACATAGTGCAGGCGCACCCACACGCCCAGGCTGCTGAGGGCTTCGCACAGCTCGGTCATGCGGGTTTTCACCGGCGCGCCGTTCCAGAAACCGGTGCGGTATTTCACATCGACGCCGTAGGCGCTGGTGTCCTGGGAGATCACCAGCAGCTCCTTGACGCCAGACTTGACCAGACGCTGGGCCTCGTCGAGCACATCACCCACCGGGCGGCTTACCAGTTTGCCGCGCATCGACGGGATGATGCAGAAGCTGCAGCTGTGGTTGCAGCCTTCGGAAATCTTCAGATACGCGTAGTGGCGTGGGGTCAGCTTGATGCCTTGAGGCGGCACCAGGTCGATCAGCGGGTTGTGATCCTGGCGTGGCGGCACCACCTCGTGCACAGCGTTGACCACTTGCTCGTACTGCTGCGGGCCGGTCACCGCCAGCACACTCGGGTGCACGTTACGGATATTGCCTTCTTCCACCCCCATGCAGCCGGTCACGATGACCTTGCCGTTTTCCTTGATGGCTTCGCCGATCACTTCCAGGGATTCGGCCTTGGCCGAGTCGATGAAGCCGCAGGTGTTGACCACCACCACATCGGCGTCCTGGTAAGTGGACACGACGTCGTAGCCTTCCATACGCAATTGCGTGAGGATGCGCTCGGAGTCGACAAGCGCCTTCGGGCAACCCAGGGAAACAAAGCCAACCTTGGGGTTGGCTTTTGCGATGGTGGTGGACATGTCTAACCTCGGTATTGAATGACGCTGCCGGTCGTGCACGACAAGGCAACGGATGGGCGCTTGGTGCGCCTCTGATCAAAAAGTGCGCAATTCTATCGGTGGGCAACGCACTTGACCAGCTTTATGCAGGGAAATACGACGAGTGCTGCGCCGGGTCATCCCCATAGCCACTGGCGCGCGCTTAAGCCTGGACGTCTTGTTCTGTTCGGTGCGATACCACTTTAGACATGCCCACACCTAACGCCTGGAGGACTTTAAGCAAAGTGGAGAGCTTAGGATCGCCGCCGACGCCGATGGACCTGTAGAGGTTTGCTCTATTGAGTCCTGTGTTCTGCGACAAGCTGAGCATCCCACCACGGGCTTCCGCCACTCGACGGATAGCGACAAGGAATGCGTCCTCGCCACCGGCTTCATCTATTTCCTCAAGCGCGACAGATAAATATTCGAGGGCGAATGCTTCGTCGTTGCGAAGCATTTCCAGAACGCTATCTTCGTGCGGGCGGGTACGAATGGTCATTTTTGCTGCACCTTGTAAGATTTCCAGAGAGCCTTGGCCTGATCGATATCGTTCTGCTGTCTGGCCTTCGAACCACCGCCCAATAGGAAAATTATTTTTCGATCCTGGACTGCCTAATACACGCGAAACCCTGGGCCGAAGTCGAGCTTCATCTCAAAGACCCCATCACCCACTGGCTCGGTAACGCCAAAGTGACCAAGGGACGCCCGATCCACTCTGGTGGTGATTCTTGCTTTCGAACGCGTGTCCTGCACTGTATCCAGCCAAGCCTGGTAGATATCCACGCCGTTGATTGACAGTACGTGTTTCACTTCGTACATGAGGAGTGTACCTTAAAAGAGACAGTCCGATAGTTGAGTTTTTATATCGACTGCGCGCCCTGCGAGTGCACGATTGACTGATCAGGTAATCCGGCCAAGGCGCTCCTGCTCACACCACCCAGGCAGCACGACTGAGCCGGGCCAGGAATATACGGTTGGCCGTAAATGTGATCAATGCAGGCAAAAAGGCGCCAAAGTGCTGCTGTGCCCGCTATGACTGATTGCCTAAAACGACACCCCGTTCACTTGAACGGGGAAATACGACGAGTGCTGCGCTATGCTTCGCGCCGTTGCGCACGGGTAAAGCCCTTGGGTCAATAAAACGTCTGTTACGAGAAGTAAAACAGCGCATGCTAGGGTCAGCTTAGAAGCGCTGTTTATAAAAGACCTCAGGTCAAAGGGCAGGAGTGGTTGATGGGTCAGGCAAGTAGTCAGGCAGCAGGTGCCGAGCATTCAAAAGCCAAGCCGATTGGCATGCTAGTGGCGGCGGTCGGGGTGGTTTATGGCGATATCGGGACCAGCCCGCTCTACACCCTTAAAGAGGTGTTCAACGGCGGTTATGGGGTGCAGGTCAACCATGACGGTGTCTTGGGGATCCTTGCGCTGATCTTCTGGTCGCTGATCTGGGTGGTGTCGATCAAGTACGTGCTGTTCGTGCTGCGTGCCGACAACCAGGGCGAGGGCGGCATCATGGCCCTCACCGCGTTGGCCCGGCGAGCTGCCGGGAAGCACACGAAATTGCGCAGTTTCCTGGTGGTGTGTGGCCTGTGTGGCGCGGCGTTGTTCTACGGCGACAGCATGATCACCCCGGCAATTTCGGTGTTGTCGGCCATCGAAGGCTTGGAACTGGCGTTCGACGGCCTGGAAAAATGGGTGGTGCCCATTGCCCTGGTGGTGCTGGTGGCGCTGTTCCTGATCCAGAAACACGGCACCGACCGCATCGGCAAGCTGTTTGGCCCGGTGATGGTGACCTGGTTCCTGGTGTTGGGCGGCCTGGGGGTGTACGGCATCCTGCAGCAACCCGAAGTGCTCAATGCACTGAACCCGGCATGGGGTGTGCGCTTCTTCATGGTTCACCCCGGTATTGGCGTGGCGATCCTCGGCGCGGTGGTGCTGGCATTGACCGGCGCTGAAGCGTTGTACGCCGACATGGGCCACTTCGGCCGCAAACCCATCGCCCGCGCCTGGTTCCTGCTGGTGCTGCCGGCGCTGGTGCTCAACTATTTTGGCCAGGGCGCGATGCTGCTGGGCGATCCGGAGGCGGCGCGCAACCCGTTCTACCTGCTGGCGCCGAGCTGGGCCCTGGTCCCGTTGGTGGGCTTGTCCACCATGGCCACGGTGATTGCTTCCCAGGCGGTGATTTCCGGCGCGTTTTCGTTGACCCGTCAGGCGATCCAGTTGGGTTACATCCCGCGCATGCATATCCAGCACACCTCCAGTGCCGAACAGGGCCAGATCTACATCGGTGCGGTGAACTGGTCGTTGATGGTCGGTGTGATCCTGCTGGTCCTAGGCTTCGAATCCTCCGGTGCCCTGGCCTCGGCCTACGGCGTAGCTGTGACGGGCACCATGCTGATGACCACCATCCTGGTGTCGGCGGTGATGCTGCTGCTGTGGAAATGGCCACCGGTGCTGGCCGTGCCGCTGTTGCTCTGCTGCCTGTTGGTGGATGGCCTGTTCTTCGCAGCCAACGCGCCGAAGATCCTCCAGGGCGGCGCCTTCCCGGTACTGGCGGGGATCGTGTTGTTTGTGCTGATGACCACCTGGAAGCGCGGCAAGCAATTGCTCGTCGGCCGTCTCGACGAGGGTGGCCTGCCGTTGCCGATCTTCATCAGCAGCATCCGCGTACAGCCGCCCCATCGCGTTCAGGGTACGGCAGTGTTCCTCACCGCGCGGCCCGACGCCGTGCCCCATGCTCTATTGCATAACCTGCTGCATAACCAAGTGCTGCATGAGCAGGTGGTACTGTTGACCGTGGTTTACGAAGACATTCCACGGGTGCCAGCGGCGCGACGCTTCGAGGTGGATGCCTACGGCGAAGGCTTCTTCCGCGTGATCCTGCACTTCGGTTTCACCGATGAGCCGGATGTGCCTGAAGCGCTGAAACTGTGCCATCTGGATGACCTGGACTTCAGCCCGATGCGCACCACTTACTTCCTCAGCCGTGAAACGGTGATTGCCTCGCGCATCAAAGGCATGGCCCGTTGGCGCGAAGTGTTGTTTGCCTTCATGTTGAAAAACGCCAACGGCAACCTGCGGTTCTTCAAACTGCCGGTCAACCGTGTGATCGAGCTGGGTACCCAGGTCGAGATGTAAGGCGCTGCCTACCGGGAGCCGGCAATCGGCTCCCGCTTTCCTTCTGAACCCTGTGCAAACGATGGTTGTCGACTAGGCTGGTAGGAGCGAGCTCGCTCCTACAAAAATGCCTATGAAGCCCAGAAGAGGTGCGCCATGAGTCAGCTGCTCGAACCTTACACCCTGCGCCAATTGACCCTGCTCAACCGCATCGCGGTTTCACCCATGTGCCAATACTCCAGCGACGATGGCCTGGCCAATGACTGGCACCTGGTGCATCTCGGCAGCCGGGCCGTGGGTGGCGCCGGGCTGATTTTTACCGAGGCCACGGCGGTGACCGCCGATGGCCGTATCACCGCCCAGGACCTGGGCCTGTGGAACGACGCCCAGATCGAACCGTTGCGGCGCATCACCCGTTTTATCGCGGCCCAGGGCGCGGTGGCTGGGATCCAGCTGGCCCATGCCGGGCGCAAGGCCAGCACCCATCGGCCATGGATCGGCAAACACGGTAGCGTCAAGCCGGAGGAGGGCGGCTGGGTGCCGGTGGGGCCCTCGCCGATTGCCTTCGACCCCAATCACACCCAGCCCAAGCCACTGGACGAAGGGCAGATCCAGCAAGTGATCGCTGACTTTGTCGCCGCCGCCAAGCGCGCCTTGACCGCAGGCTTTGAGGTGGTGGAAATCCACGCCGCCCACGGGTATCTGCTGCACCAGTTCCTCTCGCCGATCAGCAACCAGCGTCAGGACCACTATGGCGGCTCCTTCGAAAACCGCATTCGCCTGGTGCTGGAAGTGACCAGGGCCGTGCGTGCCGTGTGGCCAGAGGAGCTGCCGCTGTTTGTGCGCGTGTCGGCCACCGACTGGGTGGAAGATGGTTGGAACCCGGATGAAACCGTGGAGTTGGCGCGCCGCCTGAAAGACTTGGGCGTTGACTTGATCGACGTGTCCTCTGGCGGCACCGCTGCCAATGCCGAGATTCCCACCGGCCCCGGCTATCAGACGCGCTTCGCCGAGCGAGTGCGCAAGGAGTCGGACATCGCCACCGGCACGGTTGGCATGATTACCGAACCGGCCCAGGCCGAGCATATCCTGCGCACTTGCCAGGCCGACATCATCTTCCTGGCCCGGGAACTGCTCCGCGACCCGTACTGGCCTTTGCATGCCGACGATGATCTGGGTGGGCGCAAGGCCATCTGGCCCGCGCAATACCAGCGCGCCACCCACCGCGACCAGCCGATTCATGAGTCGGATCTGCGCGATTGATCCTGCACACGGCCCTACCGGACCCACCCTGACACGGTGGGTTTTTTCTTGCTCGCGTTTATAGGAAGGCTGATCCTTGGCGGTTGTTAAGCAGGAGAAGCTTATGCTGGTGGAACGCGCGTTAACCGAAGACGATATCCCTTTGCTGGCAACCATCGATCGTACGGAGCTGATCCCGGCGTGCTATCGCATGGACTGCGGCGAACTGGTGTTGTATGCCACACATCATGATATGCGCGGCTGGCCTGAAGGCGAGGCTGAACAGGATGCGGTGGCGCTGCATGCCTGCCTCCAGCGCGGCGGGTGGTTGTGGGGCGTATTCGACGGCCCGGTGCTGGTCGCCGCAGTGGTGGTGGACAATCGGTCCTTCCATCACCAGGGCTTGCTGATGCGGCAGTTGAAATTCCTGCATGTCAGCCATAGTGCCCGCGGTACTGGCCTGGGCGGTCGGTTGTTGGCGCTGGCTTGCGAGCACGGCCGGCAAGTGGAGGTCCAAGCGCTCTATATCTCGGCGACGGAGTCGCGTAACACCGTGGACTTTTACCTGCGCCATGGTTGCCATTTGTTGCAGCAACCCCACGCTGAGCTTTATGCGCAAGAACCGCTAGACATCCACCTGTATCGACCCCTGCGTGAGTAATGGCTGTAGGCTTTTATTACCGACGTTATTTTTTTAAGTTAATACTCTAAAAAAATCCCACGAATGGTGAGATAGTTTCTACGCTAAGGGTAAGCCCGACTCCTGGCCCAGGGAGACAGGCGGTTGGTCCGCGAAGCCGTTGCGCTTCCCGGGAGTTGGGAAATGGGCACCAGGAGTGTTTGACTGATATCAGGAGTAGCGGTCCATGGCCAAGTCCTATGGCGTAGCGGGTGCGGTGGCGTCTTTTCTGAGTCGCCGGATGTCCTTGCGGGGTCGAAGGTTGAGTTCAGATGAGATGGAGTTGCTGGTGCAATACCGGGCGCTGACCGAGAGCGATCAGGTGGCGATGCGCTATCTGATTGGCGCGATGAAAAGCGTGTCGCGATTCTGAGCCAAATCCGATCATTCCCACGTTATTGCGTGGGAATGATCGTGCAGTGTGGCATCAGGTGTATTTGCGTTGCTCTGGGGCAGGTGGGAAGTACTGATACAGCCAGGTTTCACTGAGGGTGCGGTCCTGGGTTCGTATAAACAGGCGCAATTCGACGGGTTCCACGCTGTCGCTGGTGGGGTACCAGTCGAACAGGATGCGGTAGCCCTTGATGTTGTCCAGCACCAGCACACTGAAGTCCTTCACCTCACCATGGGAACAGGTCACCACGGGCTCGATGCCGGTGCCCGCTGGCAGGCGATCCAGGCCGCCGCCCTTGAAGTCCACGGCGAAACGCCGCGCCCATACCTTCGGATAATGCTCGCCGGGTGCCCAGCCTTCGGTAAAGCCGCCCATGCCGGAACGGGTCGCATCGACCTGTGCCAGCGGCGTGCTCACTGGCGGCAGTGCGCTCCAGTACAGCTTGTAGCCGTAGTTGAGCGAATCACCGGCGGCCACAGGCTTTTTCGGGGTCCAGAAGGCCACGATATTGTCCAGGGTTTCGCCAGTGGTGGGGATTTCCAGCAAGTCGATGGAGCCTTCGCCCCAGGCCGTGGTCGGTTCAACCCACAGGCTTGGGCGTTTGCTGTACCAGTCGACGGTGTCCTGGTAGCTGGCGAACTCATGGTCGGTCTGCACCAGGCCGAAGCCTTTGGGGTTGGTGTCGGCGAACGCGTTGAATTGCAACTTGGCCGGGTTGTTCAGGGGGCGGCAGATCCACTCGCCGTTGCCGCGCCACATGGCCAGGCGGTCCGAGTCGTGGATTTGCGGGTGGATGGTGTCGCACATGCGGCGCTCATGGGTGCCGCAGCTGAACATACTGGTCATGGGCGCGATGCCCAGTTGCTCGATGGCGGTGCGCGCATTGATGTGCGCGTCGATCGCCATCACCACTTGGTTGGCCTGGCAGTCGATGTCGAAGCGGTAGGCACCGGTGGCGCTTGGCGAGTCGAGCAGGGCGTAGACCACAAAGCGCGTGGCGTCCTTGTCCGGAGTTTCGAACCAGAACTGCGTGAAATCGGGGAACTCCTCGCGTTTTTTCGCGTAGGTATCAATCGCCAGGCCACGCGCCGAGAGGCCGTACTGGCCGGTGGAATCCACCGCACGGAAGTAGCTGGCGCCCAGAAACGACAGCACGTCATGGCGGTCCAGCTCCGGCGCCTTGAACAGCTTGAAACCGGAGAAACCCAGGTCGCCGGTCAATTGCTGGGTGTCCACCGTGGTTTTTTCATAGTTGAACAACGAAGGGCGAAAATGCACTTCGCGGGCTTCACGGGTCTTGGGGTCGACGCTGTGCATGCGCACCGGCGTCTTGAAGCCCATGCCGACGTGGAAGAAATGCACGTCCAGTTGGCCGTTCAACTCTTTCCACAGCGAATGGTTACGGTCATAGCCGATGGCGTTGAAATTCTGCGGGGTCATGGTAGCCAGGGTTGGCGGCAGCACCTGCTTAGTGTCCTGGTAGCCACGGGTGGCCAATTGCTTGGCCTGGGCCTTGAGCGCTTCGAAATCGAACGCCACGGCCTTGCCATCGGCAGCCCGATTCCCGGCCCAGGCCTGCGCGGCCAGCAGGCCACTGGCCGACAAACCGGTGTAAGCCGCAATGGCCATGGATGCTTTGAGCAAATTCCTGCGGTGCATAGAGACAACCTGTCGTGAGCAAATCCCGCGCCGTTCCTGGCACGTAGCGGATCAGAAATAACGGTTCGGACATGCCTTCGGCCAAACGCAACGGACAATAAACAGACGCCGGATAGCTTAAGCGGTTCGATGAACAAGGCAAATTGATTGATGGCGGGATGATGGCGTTGCATATGCAACAAGACATTTCCAGCATCGCAGTAGAACGTTACATCTGGAAGCACTCTAGATCGCGGCTTTTTGGCACTTAGTTTTACGCTGGAGGCCTATTGGTCCTACGAACCCAAGTGTCTGGAGGCTACGAATGAATACCCGTGGATTGCTCGATCAACTGCTTAAGTCTGGCCAGGATATGTTGCAAAACAAGGCGGGTGGGCAGCCTAAGTCGAATGACAAGGGCGCCCTCGGCGGCTTGCTCAGCGGTGGCGGGCTCGGCAGCATGCTCGGCGGTGCAGGCGGCGGGGCCCTGGCGGCGGGGGCCATGGGCTTGCTGCTGGGCAACAAGAAGGCGCGTAAATTCGGTGGCAAAGCGCTCACCTACGGCGGCCTGGCCGCACTGGGTGTGATTGCCTACAAGGCTTACGGCAACTGGCAGTCCCAGCAAGCCAGCGCGCCCCAAGGCGAGCCGCAAACCATCGACCGCCTGCCAGCGGCCCAGGTCGAACAACACAGCCAAGGCATTCTCAAGGCATTGGTGGCCGCGGCCAAGGCTGACGGCCATGTGGATGAGCGCGAGCGTGCCTTGATCGAAGGCGAGTTTACCAAGCTGGACAACGATCAGGAGCTGCAGCACTGGCTACACGCCGAACTCAACAAACCCCTGGACCCCACCGACGTCGCCCGCGCCGCAAGCACCCCGGAAATGGCCGCCGAAATGTACATCGCCAGCGTGATGCTGGTGGACGAAGAAAACTTCATGGAAAAAGCCTACCTGGACGAACTGGCACGCCAACTGAAACTTGAGCCCGGCTTGAAGCTTGAGTTGGAAAAACAAGTACGGCTTAACGCATAAACAAGGCCACACGCTCATCAAAAATGTGGGAGCGGGCTTGCTCGCGAATGCGGTAGACCAGTCACTCTATTTCTGGCTGACTCACCGCATCCGCGAGCAAGCCCGCTCCCACTTTTGCATTCTGTGCACTGCACATCAAAAGCCTTGATAAAAGCGCGCAGCCGCTCAGCTATACTCCCCTCCATTTGAATGGCCCTGCGAGGAATTACTGTGAAGAACTGGACCCTGCGCCAAAGGATTTTGGCGAGCTTTGCGGTAATTATCGCGATCATGCTGCTGATGGTCGTGGTCTCGTATTCGCGCTTGCTGAAAATCGAAATCAGCGAAAACTCAGTGCGGGACGATGCGGTGCCCGGGGTGTTTTTCAGCTCGATGATTCGCAGCGCCTGGGTCGACAGCTACCTGCAAACCCAGGAGTTGGTCGGAATCCACGAGAACCAGGGCATTTCCGAAACCGACAAACAGGATTACAAGTCTTTCGAAGCTCGGCTTGAGCAGCATATGGCCAGCTACGCGGGGACGATCAATATCACCCAGGATCGCACCGAATTCGATGCCTTCGAAAAACTGCACCAGAGCTACAACCAGATTCTCGCCCAGGTTTTGGCGGCCCATCAGAGCAATAACGCCGCCGAAGCACTGAGGTTGTTCAACGAGCAACTGACCCCCGCCTGGACAGCAGGCCGCATGAAGCTCAATGACATTATCAATGAGAACAAGCAGGTCGCCGACAACGCCACCGCCGCCATCGATGATGCGGTAGCGGCCGCGAAGATCAGCATGGGCGTCTCGCTGTTGCTGGCGATTCTCGCCGCCGCGCTGTGTGGCCTGTTGCTGATGCGCGCGATCATGGCGCCGATGCAGCGCATCGTTCAAATCCTCGAAGTCATGCGCACCGGTGACCTGAGCAAGCGCCTGAACCTGGAGCGCAAGGACGAATTCAACGCGGTTGAAACCGGCTTCAACGACATGATGACCGAGCTGACTGCCCTGGTGTCCCAGGCGCAGCGTTCATCGGTGCAGGTCACCACCTCGGTCACCGAGATTGCCGCGACCTCCAAGCAGCAACAGGCGACCGCGACAGAAACCGCAGCCACCACCACCGAAATCGGCGCCACTTCCCGCGAGATTGCCGCCACGTCCAAGGACTTGGTCCGCACCATGACCGAAGTGTCCACCGCCGCCGACCAGGCCTCGGTGGCTGCCGGCTCCGGCCAGCAGGGCCTGGCCCGCATGGAAGAAACCATGCACTCGGTGATGGGCGCCGCCGACCTGGTCAACGCCAAGCTGGCGATCCTCAATGAGAAGGCCGGCAATATCAACCAGGTGGTGGTGACCATCGTCAAGGTGGCCGACCAGACCAACCTGTTGTCCCTGAATGCTGCGATCGAGGCTGAGAAAGCCGGTGAGTACGGGCGCGGCTTTGCCGTGGTTGCCACCGAAGTGCGCCGCCTGGCCGACCAGACCGCTGTGGCGACCTACGACATTGAGCAGATGGTGCGTGAGATCCAGTCGGCGGTGTCGGCAGGGGTGATGGGCATGGACAAATTCTCCGAGGAGGTGCGCCGTGGCATGTCGGAGGTGCAGCAAGTGGGCGAGCAACTGTCGCAGATCATCCATCAGGTACAGGCCCTGGCGCCGCGGGTGCTGATGGTCAACGAAGGCATGCAGGCCCAGGCCACCGGTGCCGAGCAGATCAACCACGCGCTGGTGCAATTGGGCGATGCCAGCAGCCAGACCGTCGAATCCCTGCGCCAGGCCAGCTTTGCCATTGATGAACTGAGCCAGGTTGCGGTCGGTCTGCGCAGCGGCGTCTCGCGTTTCAAAGTCTGATGAGCGAACTCGCGGCTAAACGCGGTGCCGTCCCGGCAGCGAAAAAGGCATTGTTTCTGGTGTTTCGCATCGGCAACGAACGCTTTGCCCTCAAGGCCACGGAAGTGGCCGAGGTGCTGCCGCGCCTGGCGCTTAAACCTATCGCCCAAGCGCCCTTATGGGTGGCGGGTATCTTCGCCCATCGTGGGGCGCTGGTGCCGGTCATCGACTTGAGCGCCCTGACGTTCGGCACTTCGGCCCAGGCGCGTACCAGTACGCGCCTGGTGTTGGTCAATTATCAGCCGCAGCCTTGGAGTGAGGCGCGTTGGCTAGGGCTGATCCTGGAACAGGCCACCGACACCCTGCGTTGCGACCCCGCCGAATTTCAGCCCTATGGCCTGGACAATCAGCAGGCGCCATACCTGGGGCCGGTGCGCGAGGACGCACAGGGCTTGATGCAGTGGATTGGCGTCGCCGATCTGTTGACCGCGCCAGTGCGTGCCTTGCTGTTTTCCGCCGAGTTGAGCCTATGAGCAATGACCCGCGGTTTTTCGCGTTCTTGAAAGAACGCATCGGCCTGGACGTCGCTTCGGTGGGCGAGGCGATCATCGAGCGCGCGGTGCGCCAGCGCTGCCAGTCGTCCCAGTCGCCGTCGGCGGAGGCTTACTGGCAACACCTGCAAACCTCCCATGACGAGCAGCAGGCGCTGATCGAAGCGGTGATCGTCCCCGAAACCTGGTTTTTCCGCTATCCCGAATCCTTTGCAACCCTGGCTCGCCTGGCCCAGGCACGCTTGGCCGAGATCAACCAGATGCGCGCCCTGCGTATTCTCAGTCTGCCGTGTTCGACCGGCGAAGAGCCCTATTCGATTGCCATGGCCTTGCTCGATGCGGGGTTGGCGCCCCACCAGTTCAAAGTGCAAGGCATGGACGTCAGCCCGCTGTCGGTGGAGCGCGCGCGGCGGGGCGTGTATGGCAAGAACTCGTTTCGCGGCGCCGATCTTGAATTTCGCGACCGCCACTTCACTGAAGACGCAGGCGTTTACCGCATCGCCGACCGGGTGCGTGAACAAGTGCGCCTGCAAGTCGGCAACTTGCTGGACCCGGCACTGCTGGCGAACGAGCCGACCTACGATTTTGTGTTCTGCCGCAACTTGCTGATCTACTTCGACCAGCCGACCCAGAAACAGGTCTTTGATGTGCTCAAGGCATTGACTCACGTGGACGGCGTGCTGTTTATCGGCCCGGCCGAGGGCAGCCTGCTGGGGCGCCACGGCATGCGCTCCATCGGCGTGCCGCAGTCCTTTGCCTTCAGTCGGCATGTAGAACCGGCCGCGCCGGCTGCACCTGTGGTCAAACCGACGCCCGCGCCGCTACCGCAGCGCAGGGCGGCGCCGATACCGCCCAAGCCGCGACCGTTCAGCTCGGTCACCCCCCACGTGCCACCGGTCAAAGCTACGCATACCGATGCAGGGGATCTGCTCAGCCAGATCGCAACCCTGGCCAACGAGGGCAAAAGTGCCGAGGCCCGAGCGGCCTGCGAGCGGTATTTGAGCAGTCACCCGCCGGCCGCCCAGGTGTTTTACTGGTTGGGGCTGCTCAGCGATGTGGCTGGCAGTGCCCTGGAGGCCCAGGGGTATTACCGAAAAGCTCTGTATCTGGAACCGCAGCATCCCCAGGCCCTGATGCACCTGGCCGCGTTGCTCGAGTCCCAGGGTGACAGTGTCGGCGCGCGTCGTCTTCAGGCACGCGCCGCCCGTAGCGAGCGAGCTGACAGTGAGACCAAACGATGAGTAGCCCTGACGCGCTCGACACCGCAGGCCTGGACCTGACGCTGACCGATACCCAAGCCATTGACGACTGTTGGAACCGCATCGGTATTCATGGCGACAAGTCCTGCCCGCTGTTGGCCGAGCATATCCACTGCCGCAATTGCTTGGTGTATTCCGCCGCCGCCACACGCCTGCTCGACCGCTACGCACTGCAACAAGACGACCATCACGCGCAGGCAGCTGCCGAAGCGGATAGCGATGTGGTCACCCGTTCGCTGTTGATGTTCCGCCTCGGCGAAGAATGGCTCGGTATCGCCACCCGCTGCCTGGTGGAAGTGGCGCCGTTGCACCCGATCCACTCGCTGCCGCACCAGCGCTCCCGAGCGCTGCTGGGCGTGGCCAACGTACGCGGGGCGCTGGTGGCGTGCCTGTCGCTGGTGGAACTGCTGGGCCTGGACAGCACCAGTGCCGGCGCCAGCGGCGGGCGGATCATGCCGCGCATGCTGATCATCGCTGCCCAGGACGGCCCGGTCGTCGTACCGGTAGATGAAGTAGACGGCATCCACGCCATCGATGAGCGCACCTTGAAGGCTGCGTCGGTGTCCGGCACCCAGGCCAGCGCACGCTACACCCAAGGCGTGTTGCAGTGGAAAGGCCGCAGTCTGCGCTGGCTGGACGAAGCGCAATTGTTGTCCGCCGTGACCCGGAGCCTCGCATGACCCCCGACCAGATGCGCGATGCCTCGCTGTTGGAACTGTTCAGCCTGGAAGCCGATGCGCAGACCCAGGTGTTGAGCGCGGGCCTGCTGGCGCTGGAACGCAACCCGACCCAGGCCGACCAGCTCGAAGCCTGCATGCGCGCCGCGCATTCACTTAAAGGGGCGGCGCGGATTGTCGGCGTGGATGCCGGGGTCAGCGTGGCCCACGTCATGGAAGACTGCCTGGTCAGTGCCCAGGAAGGCCGCCTGTACCTGCAACCTGAACATATCGACGCGTTGCTGCAAGGCACCGACCTGCTGATGCGAATCGCCACGCCGGGCAATGACGTGGGGCCGGCGGATATCGAGGCGTACGTAGCGCTGATGGAGCGCTTGCTCGATCCCTCGCAGCCGATTGCCACGCCCGTGCCAAATCCCGAGCCCATCCCCGCGCCGCGGGTTGACGCATTGCTGCTGGAGCCCGAGCTGGAGCCCGCGCCGGTCAGCAGTGAAGCGCCGCGCCAGAGCAAACGCATGACAGAAGGCGGCGAGCGTGTGCTGCGGGTGACGGCTGAGCGCTTGAACAGCCTGTTGGACTTGTCCAGCAAATCCCTGGTGGAAACCCAGCGGCTCAAGCCGTACCTGGCCAGCCTGCAACGCCTCAAGCGCATTCAGAGCAACAGCTTGCGTGCACTGGATGCCCTGGATGGCCAGCTAAAATCCCTGGATCTGAACCTGGAAGCTCAGGAAGCCCTGGCCGATACCCGTCGCCTGCTGAGTGAAGCTCAGGCCCTGCTGGCGGAAAAAAACGCCGAGCTGGATGAGTTCGGCTGGCAGGCCGGCCAGCGCGCCCAGGTGCTCTACGACACCGCATTGGCCTGCCGCATGCGGCCGTTTGCCGATGTGCTGGCCGGGCAGGTGCGTATGGTGCGTGACCTCGGTCGCAGCCTGGGCAAGCAAGTGCGCCTGGAGATTGAAGGCGAAAAGACCCAGGTCGACCGTGACGTGCTGGAAAAACTCGAAGCGCCGCTCACCCATTTATTGCGCAATGCCGTCGACCACGGCATCGAAACCCCTGAGCAGCGCGTGCTGGCGGGCAAGCCGGCGGAGGGCTTGATTCGCCTGCGCGCGTCCCATCAGGCCGGGTTGCTGGTGCTGGAATTGAGCGATGACGGCAACGGTGTCGACCTCGAGCGCCTGCGCGGCACTATTGTCGACCGGAATTTGTCTCCGGTGGAAACGGCTCTGCGCCTGAGCGAAGAGGAGCTACTGACCTTCCTGTTCCTGCCGGGGTTCAGCCTGCGGGACAAAGTCACCGAAGTGTCCGGGCGCGGTGTGGGCCTGGACGCGGTGCAGCATATGGTTCGCCAGTTGCGCGGCGCAGTGGTGCTGGAACAGACGGCGGGGCAGGGCAGTCGCTTCCATCTTGAGGTGCCGCTGACCCTGTCGGTGGTGCGCAGCCTGGTGGTGGAAGTCGGCGAAGAAGCCTATGCGTTTCCCCTGGCGCATATCGAACGCATGTGCGACCTGGCCCCCGACGACATCGTGCAGTTGGAAGGCCGCCAGCACTTCTGGCATGAAGGCCGACACGTCGGCCTGGTTGCCGCCAGCCAGTTGCTGCAGCGCCCGCCGGGGCAGACCCCTTCAGATACCTTGAAAGTGGTGGTGATCCGCGAACGCGATGCCGTGTACGGGATTGCCGTGGAGCGCTTTATCGGCGAGCGCACGCTGGTGGTGTTGCCGCTGGATGATCGCCTGGGCAAGGTCCAGGACATTTCTGCCGGGGCCTTGCTCGATGACGGCTCGGTGGTGTTGATCGTCGATGTCGAAGACATGCTGCGTTCAGTGGACAAGCTGCTCAATACCGGCCGCCTGGAGCGCATCGCCCGGCGCAACCAGCAGGCCACCGAAGCGCCGCGCAAGCGCGTGCTGGTGGTGGACGACTCACTGACGGTGCGCGAGCTGCAACGCAAATTGTTACTCAACCGGGGTTATGAAGTTGCCGTGGCGGTCGATGGCATGGATGGCTGGAACGCATTGCGCTCCGAGGACTTCGACCTGCTTATCACGGATATTGATATGCCTCGCATGGACGGTATTGAATTGGTCACACTTTTGCGCCGTGACAGTCGCCTGCAATCATTGCCGGTGATGGTGGTTTCCTACAAGGATCGTGAAGAAGACCGCCGCCGTGGCCTCGACGCCGGGGCCGACTATTATCTAGCCAAAGCCAGTTTCCATGACGACGCCTTGCTCGACGCCGTGGTTGAACTGATTGGAGGCGCCCGGGCATGAGGATTGCGATCGTCAATGACATGCCCCTGGCCGTAGAGGCCTTGCGCCGTGCCTTGAGTTACGAGCCCGCCCACGAGGTGGTGTGGGTGGCCAGCAATGGCCTGGAAGCGGTGCAGCGTTGCGCCGAGCTGACCCCGGACCTGATCCTGATGGACTTGATCATGCCGGTGATGGATGGCGTGGAAGCTACCCGCCAGATCATGGCCGACACGCCATGCCCGATCGTGATCGTCACCGTTGACCGCCAGGCCAACGTCAGCCGTGTATTCGAAGCCATGGGCCACGGCGCCCTGGATGTGGTGGACACCCCGGCACTGGGCGTGGGCAACCCCAAGGATGCGGCGGCGCCCCTGTTGCGCAAGATCCTCAATATTGGCTGGCTGATCGGCCAGCGCGGCACGCGGGTGCGTGCCGAAACCCCGCCGCAGCGGGTCACCGGCAAGCGTCAACGGCTGGTGGCGATTGGTTCTTCGGCCGGTGGGCCGGCGGCCCTGGAAGTTCTGCTCAAGGGGTTGCCCCGGGATTTCCCTGCCGCCATCGTGCTAGTGCAGCATGTGGACCAGGTGTTTGCCGCTGGCATGGCCGAGTGGCTGAGCAGCGCTTCCGGCCTGCCGGTGCGCCTGGCCTGTGAAGGCGAGCCGCCTCAACCCGGCGTGGTATTGCTGGCCGGCACCAACCACCATATTCGCTTGTTGAAAAATGGCACGCTAGCCTATACCGCAGAGCCGGTGAACGAGATTTACCGGCCGTCGATCGACGTGTTTTTCGAAAGCGTCGCCAGCCACTGGAACGGTGACGCCGTCGGCGTCTTGCTCACGGGCATGGGGCGCGACGGCGCCCAGGGCCTCAAGCTGATGCGGGAACAAGGATATTTGACCATCGCCCAGGACCAACAGAGTTCGGCGGTGTATGGCATGCCCAAAGCGGCGGCGGCGATTGATGCTGCTGTTGAAATTCGCCCACTGGATAGAATTGCGCCCCGATTGCTGGAGGTCTTTGCAAAATGAACAAAAATCTCCCGCCGTGCTGGCTTGCAGGTAGTAATTCAGGTGACTGCACATGAATGATTTACAGCTCGACGACTTCAAGACCGACGAAAACGCCGCCATGGTGTTGCTGGTCGACGACCAGGCCATGATCGGTGAAGCCGTGCGGCGTGGCCTGGCCCATGAAGAAAACATCGACTTCCACTTTTGTGCCGACCCGCACCAGGCGATTGCCCAGGCGATCCGCATCAAGCCCACAGTGATCTTGCAGGACCTAGTGATGCCGGGCCTGGACGGCCTCACTCTGGTGCGCGAATACCGCAATCACCCGGCCACCGCGAATATTCCGATCATCGTGCTGTCCACCAAAGAAGACCCGCTGATCAAGAGCGCGGCCTTTGCGGCCGGGGCCAACGATTACCTGGTCAAGCTACCGGACAACATCGAGTTGGTGGCGCGCATCCGCTACCACTCGCGCTCCTACATGACCCTGTTGCAGCGCGACGCGGCCTACCGCGCGTTGCGCGTCAGCCAGCAACAGTTGCTGGACACCAACCTGGTGCTGCAACGCCTGATGAACTCCGATGGCCTGACCGGGCTGTCCAACCGCCGCCACTTCGACGAATACCTGGAGTTGGAATGGCGCCGCGCCATGCGCGACCAGACCCAACTGTCGCTGCTGATGATCGACGTGGATTTCTTCAAGACCTTCAACGACAGCTTCGGCCACGTCGAGGGCGACGAAGCCTTGCGCAAAGTCGCCAACACCATCCGTGAAGCCAGCAGCCGCCCTTCGGATTTGCCGGCGCGCTACGGCGGCGAGGAGTTCGCGCTGGTCCTGCCCAACACCTCACCGGGCGGCGCACGCCTGGTCGCGGAAAAGCTGCGCATGGCGGTAGCGGCGTTGAAAATCCCGCACATCGCCCCGGCTGAAGGTGCCAGCCTGACCATCAGTATTGGGCTGTCGACGTTGACGCCGGTCCAGGGTACCGATTGTCGGCAGTTGATCATGGCGGCGGACAAGGGGTTATACACGGCCAAGAATAATGGGCGTAATCAGGTGGGCATCGAATAATCCCAAGCGCCGGGCGCCTCTGTGGGAGCAGGTAAGCCAGCTCCCACATTTGATCGCTATCTGGCTATGGATCCTGTACAAACCACCGCCTTTTCGGCCAAGCGGACTGCCGTTCGCAGCCGTTTGCCGTTATACTCGCCGGCTTTCAAAAGTTCGCCAACGAGTGCTGCCCGCCATGGAAATCAACCCGATCCTTAACACCATCAAGGACCTGTCCGAGCGCTCCGAAACTATTCGGGGGTATCTTTGACTACGATCAAAAGCATGAGCGTCTGACCGAGGTCAATCGCGAGCTTGAAGATCCGAGTGTCTGGAACAAACCTGAGTACGCCCAGGAACTGGGGCGCGAGCGCGCTGCGCTGGCACAGATCGTCGATACCCTCGACGAACTGAACACCGGCCTGGGTGATTGCCGCGACCTGCTGGACATGGCCGTCGAAGAAAACGACGAAGGCGCAGTGGGCGATGTCGTCGCCGAGCTGGCCCGTCTCGAGGAAAACCTCGCCAAGCTTGAATTCCGCCGCATGTTCAGCCATGAAATGGACCCGAACAACGCCTATCTGGATATCCAGGCCGGTTCCGGTGGCACCGAGGCCCAGGACTGGGCCAACATCCTGCTGCGCATGTACCTGCGCTGGGCCGACAAACGCGGTTTCGACGCGACCATCATGGAACTGTCCGCCGGTGAAGTGGCCGGTATCAAGGGCGCGACCGTGCACATCAAGGGCGAATATGCCTTTGGCTGGCTGCGCACCGAGATCGGCGTGCACCGCCTGGTGCGCAAGAGCCCGTTTGACTCCGGCAATCGTCGCCACACCTCATTCTCTGCGGTGTTCGTCTCGCCAGAGATCGACGACAAAGTGGAAATCGAGATCAACCCGGCCGACCTGCGGATCGACACCTACCGTTCCTCCGGCGCCGGTGGCCAGCACGTAAACACCACCGACTCGGCCGTACGTATTACCCACGTACCGACCAACACCGTGGTCAGCTGCCAGAACGAACGTTCCCAGCACGCCAACAAGGACACCGCCATGAAAATGCTGCGGGCCAAGTTGTACGAGCAGGAAATGCAGAAGCGCAACGCGGCTTCCCAGGCGCTGGAAGACACCAAGTCGGATATCGGCTGGGGCCACCAGATCCGTTCGTACGTGCTCGATGCCTCGCGGATCAAGGATCTGCGCACTAACATCGAACGCAGCGACTGCGACAAGGTACTCGACGGCGATATCGACGAATACCTGGAAGCCAGCCTGAAATCCGGCCTCTAATACCCTCTGTGGGAGCGGGCTTGCCCGCGATCCCCCGCCGAAGGCTGGGGGCAACGAACCTGATGGAATATTTAAAGACATGAGCGACCAACAACTCGACCCGCAAGCCCTGCAACAGGAAGAAAACTCCCTGATCGCCCTGCGCAAGGAAAAGCTTGCTGCCGAGCGCGCCAAGGGTAACGCCTTCCCCAACGACTTCCGTCGCGACAACTACTGCGATGCCTTGCAGAAGCAATACGCGGACAAGACCAAGGAAGAACTGGCAGAGGCTGCGATCCCGGTCAAGGTGGCAGGTCGCATCATGCTCAACCGTGGCTCGTTCATGGTGATCCAGGACATGACCGGTCGCATCCAGGTCTACGTCAACCGCAAGACCCTGTCCGAAGAAACCCTGGCCTCGGTGAAAACCTGGGACATGGGCGACATCATCGCAGCCGAAGGCACCCTGGCCCGTTCCGGCAAGGGCGACCTGTACGTCGAGATGACCAATGTGCGCCTGCTGACCAAGTCCCTGCGCCCGCTGCCAGACAAACACCACGGCCTGACCGACACCGAACAGCGCTATCGCCAGCGCTACGTTGACCTGATCGTCAACGAAGACGTGCGCCAGACCTTCCGCGTACGCTCGCAAGTCATTGCTCACATCCGCAGCTTCCTGATGCAGCGTGACTTCCTGGAAGTGGAAACCCCGATGCTGCAGACCATCCCGGGTGGTGCCGCAGCCAAACCGTTCGAAACCCACCACAACGCGCTGGACATGGAAATGTTCCTGCGTATCGCGCCGGAGCTGTACCTCAAGCGCTTGGTGGTGGGCGGCTTTGAAAAGGTGTTCGAGATCAACCGCAACTTCCGTAACGAAGGCGTCTCGACCCGTCACAACCCTGAATTCACCATGTTGGAGTTCTACCAGGCCTACGCCGACTACGAAGACAACATGGACCTGACCGAAGAACTGTTCCGCGAGCTGGCACAGCTGGTGCTGGGCAGCACTGACGTGCCGTACGGCGACAAGGTGTTCCACTTCGGCGAGCCATTCGTGCGCCTGTCGGTGTTCGACTCGATCCTCAAGTACAACCCCGAGCTGACCGCTGACGACCTCAACGACATCGACAAGGCCCGTGCCATTGCCAAGAAAGCCGGCGCCAAGGTGCTGGGCTTCGAAGGCCTGGGCAAGCTGCAGGTGATGATTTTCGAAGAACTGGTGGAGCACAAGCTGGAGCAGCCGCACTTCATTACCCAGTACCCGTTCGAAGTGTCGCCGCTGGCCCGTCGCAACGACGACAACCCCAACGTCACCGACCGTTTCGAGCTGTTCATCGGTGGCCGCGAAATCGCCAACGCCTATTCCGAGCTTAACGACGCGGAAGACCAGGCCGAGCGCTTCATGGCCCAGGTGGCCGACAAGGACGCCGGTGATGACGAAGCCATGCACTACGATGCCGACTTCGTTCGGGCCCTGGAATACGGCATGCCGCCCACCGCCGGTGAAGGTATCGGCATTGACCGTCTGGTGATGTTGTTGACCAACTCGCCGTCGATCCGCGACGTGATCCTGTTCCCGCACATGCGGCCGCAAGCGTAACCGTAGCGAAATCCGAAGCCGCCTTTTATAAGGCGGCTTTTTTATGTGGCCTGTTCAAGTGGTGCTCGTCAGTGATCATTCCCACGCTCCGCGTGGGAATGCACCCTGTGACGCTCCGCGTCACCTCTAAAGGAAGAAGTGTGGTGAACCGCGTAATAGCTCAAGAAGGTGCCGCCGGCATTGCTGCTGCCGTGGCTGAAAGCGTTCAGTACCAGGGCCGCAAGGCCAGCCGACGGGGCAGCGAGCAACGCCGGCAAGACATCCTCGATGCGGCCATGCGTATCGTCGTGCGCGATGGCGTGCGGGCCGTACGTCACCGGGCAGTGGCGGCGGAGGCGGGGGTGCCGCTGTCGGCCACCACCTATTACTTCAAAGACATCGACGACCTGCTCACCGATACCTTCGCCCAGTACGTGGAACGCAGCGCCGCTTTCATGGGCAAACTGTGGGTGCGCAACGAAGGCCTGTTGCGCGAGATGGTCGCCTATGGCGATGGCAGTCCGGAGTCGCGCTCGCAACTGGCCGATGATATCGCGCGCCTGACCGCTGACTATGTGCTGCGCCAGCTGACCAACCGGCGCGAATACCTGATGGCTGAGCAGGCTTTTCGCCAGGAAGCCCTATTGAACCCGCGGCTGGCCGAACTGGTACGCTCCCATCAACAGATCCTGTTGCAGGGTACCGGGCAGTTTTTCCAGGTATTGGGCTCCCGTGAGCCGCAGCAGGATGCCAAGGTGTTGACGGCTATCATCAGTCGGATGGAATATCAGGGCCTGTTGGGCGGCGCAGAGCCTCTGACCGGTGACGAGATGCTTGAAATTCTCAAGCGTTACATGCACCTGGTATTGGCCTCGGTCTAGCCCTGTGCGCAATCTGCTTTGGGGGAGCTGGGCTTGCTGCTGAAGCCGTGCGCTACCTGCGCGTGGGCCAATAACGTTTAAAGAGGAAACACCGGGTGGACGATTACCAGCAGACGATACGCACCTTGTCCGATCGCATTGTGCTGGCGCAAACACCGATCCGCGTTCTCGATGCGGTGAAATGGGACGAAAACATTCGCCAGGGATTTCTCAAGGCCAAGGGCAAGGCGATGCCTGCCGTAGACCGTGATTACTACCTGAACCGACCGCTGTCGTTCGACTCCAGCGCGGTGAAGCTGGAATTCCAGAACATCGAGCGCGACATCACCCGTCGCCTTGGACAATTCAGCCCGGTGGGGCAGATCATGCGGCGCATGTGCCGCGAATACCGCATGGTGGTGCGCATGCTTGAAGCGCGCGGCACCGAGGACTTCGGTCTGATTTCCCAAGAGCTGTACGGCGCCGCCTCCGATGCGTTCCACGCCGGCGACCCGACCCTGGCCGACCTTGGCCTGATGCTCTCCGATTACCTCAACAACATCGACGGTAGGGGTGACCTCAAGGACGAAGCCAAGACCCTCACCGCCAAAGATGCGGTCAGCCTGCTGCAAACCCGTCTGAACAAGGTATTTGGCGAGGCGGAAGAAACCATCCGCGTATTCGAGTCCGATGGCATTGTCGCCGACGCAGCGGCGGGCGCTGACTACATCAAGATCCGCGCCGACGCGATGTTCAACGACCGCGACGTGCGCGCTTTGGAGGTGCATGAAGGCCTGGTGCATGTGGGCACCACCCTCAACGGCCAGAACCAGCCGATCTGCACGTTCCTGTCCAAGGGCCCGCCGTCGTCCACCGTTACCCAGGAAGGCCTGGCGATCCTGATGGAAATCATCACGTTTGCCTCCTACCCCAGCCGCCTGCGCAAACTCACCAACCGGACACGCGCCATCCATATGGTGGAGGAGGGTGCCGACTTCCTGCAGGTGTTCGAGTTCTTCCGCGAGCAAGGCTTTGAAATGGCCGAAAGCTATGGGAATGCCAGCCGGGTATTCCGTGGTTCGGTGCCCACCGGTCTGCCGTTTACCAAGGATTTGTCCTACCTCAAGGGCTTTATCATGGTTTACAACTACATCCAGCTCGCTGTACGTAAAGGCAAGCTGGAGCAGGTGCCGCTGCTGTTCTGCGGCAAGACCACCCTTGAAGACATGCGTACCCTGCGCCAGTTGGTCGACGAAGGCCTGGTGGTGCCGCCCAAGTACCTGCCGGAGCAGTTTCGCGACATGAACGCGCTGGCGGCCTGGATGTGCTTCTCCAACTTCCTCAACCACTTGAGCCTGGACCGGATCGAGGCGGATTACTCCAATATCCTTTAACTGACGAAACCGGATCAAATGTGGGAGCAGGCAAGCCAGCTCCCACATTTGATCTGCACGTGTCTTCAGAACTTTCGCGAGGCTTCAACGGATGAGAATCCTCGGCATTTTATGCCTGCTACTCACACTGAACGGCTGCAGCTCCTTGCTGTTCTACCCCGAGCCCGGCCTGCCCTTCACGCCGGAAAAAGCCCATCTTCCCTACCGCGACGTCACGCTCACCACTGCAGATGGCGTGAAACTGCACGCCTGGTGGCTGCCGGCCAAACCCGGTGTACCGCTCAAGGGCACCGTCCTGCATTTGCACGGCAATGGCGGTAACCTCGCCTGGCACCTGGGGGGCAGTTGGTGGTTGCCGGAACAGGGCTATCAAGTGCTGTTGCTGGACTATCGTGGCTATGGGCTGTCGGAAGGCAAGCCATCGTTGCCGGCGATCTACCAGGATATCGACGCCGCTTTCAGCTGGATCGACAAGGCGCCTGAAACCCAGGGTCAACCGCTGATTATCCTCGGCCAAAGCCTGGGTGGTGCACTGGCAGTGCATTACCTGGCAGCCCACCCGGAGCGCCAATCCCAACTCAAGGCGCTGGTATTGGACGGCGTACCCGCCAGTTATCGTGACGTAGGACAATTCGCCTTGAGCACTTCCTGGTTAACCTGGCCGTTGCAGGTGCCGCTGTCATGGCTGGTGCCTGACGGCGATAGTGCGATCAAGGCCATGCCAGGGCTGACCGGCGTGCCCAAGTTGCTGTTCCACAGCCTGGATGACCCTATCGTGCCGGTGTCCAATGGCATCCGCTTGTATCAGGCCGCCCCCCCGCCCAGGGTGTTGCAACTGACCCGTGGCGGCCATGTGCAGACCTTTGCCGACAAAACCTGGCAAACCGTCATGCTGCGTTATCTGGACGACCCGCAGCACTTCAACGGCTTGCGCCGCCTGGGAGAAATCCCGAATTACCCTGTTCCTAAAGTTGATTCATCAGAGAGCCCGCAATGAGCGAAGAACGCAATATGATCCCGCTGATTCTCACCGGCATCGGCACCATCATCGGCACCGTAGGCTGCCTGTGGTACTACGGCTACCTGCACTTCGCCAAGCCCGAAGATGCGTTGCTGCTCAGCGATTTCACCATGCTCAAGACAGTGCCGGGCGAGGATTACAAGATCTCCCTGACCCCGGCTGCACAAGTGGCGCAGTGCGTTGACGGCGTGTTGGTGATGTTTGATACCGAACAGAAAGGCTTGAGCGGCGTGCTGGTCAATAACAAGAAGCAGGCCGTGCGTTGCATGGGGCAGGAAACCCCGCAGTTGCAACAGTGAGCCCAAAAACCATCCGGTGTGCAGCTTAGTTGCTCAAGGGCTTTCGAGCCTTTACAGATTGGAACCATCTTCATTCGTACGCCACAGATGAGGTACTGATTGGCCTGGCTGATCAGCGCACTTTATTTCATCAATCTGGAGTACGAGTTTTATGAATGGTATTGGCGCAGCACCTTCAATTGGCGTCGGCAATTCGGGAGGTTCTCAGGGGGCTTCGCAAGGTCTTGATCAGCAAATCCAGCAACTTCAAGAGCAAATCCGCGCTAAGCGCGGTGAAGGTTCGCAAGGTTCTGGTTCCGGTGGTTCCCAGGGGGGTGGAGGCGCTCAAGGTTCCGGAGCAAGCCAAGGCGCTGGTGGGGGAGAAAGCATTGAAGAGCTGCTTGAAATGCTGAAGCAACTGCTGGAAAAAAAAGCGGCTCAAAGTGGCCAAGCCGGTGAAGGTGGCTCAGCTGGCCAAGGCCAGATTCAGGCCGGCGGTGGCGAGAATCAAGGCTCAGTCACCTACTGATAGGCAACCCTTAAAAACCTGTCAGTTATCGACAGGTTTTTCATGTCAGCGGCATTGCACTTATCGGCGTACCGGGGGCGTGTAACGAAATTGTTTGGAACCTAATTGCGTCAGGTACCACAAAGGGCGATGTAACTTACGCACAGTGGGGGCGGGAAGGCAGTGATAAGAATTGATGCGATATGCAATATGCTGGCTATGGCCAGGGCGCATCAGGCGTTGGAGCGGGCGGATGCGCAAGAACAGGCGCGTAATCAGTTGGCAGGTTGCTCATCTGATACCTCCCGTCATAACAAAAAGATAACGCCGCCGGATGAAGATACTGATCGCATGATCAAGTTTCCCTAGTCAAAAAAACCACCGTTTCTGGTGGTTTTTTTGTGGCAATCGCATCACCTTCGGATACCTCAATGACTAAAGCTTGAATACGCTTTCATGAATGGCAACGAAAAAGCCCCGCCTGAAGGCGGGGCTTTTTACCAGACCAATGATCAGTTAGCGACGGAAGACCGTGGCTTGACCGGCTGGTTGTCGTTGGAGATTGTCACCTCAACGCGACGGTTCATGGCGCGGCCGGAAACGCTGCCGTTATCGGCAACCGGATATTCCTTGCCATAGCCCTGGGTCACGATGCGCGAGATATCCACGCCTTGTTGAGCCAGTGCACGTTGAACGGAAGCGGCACGACGCTCCGACAGGCTCTGGTTGTACGAGTCAGAACCGGTGCTGTCGGTGTAGCCTTCGACGATCACTTTACGGTCTGGGTTGTCGCGCAGGAACTGAGCCAGCTTGGTGATGTTCACCAGGCCGCTGGATTTCAGGTCGGACTTGTTGGTGGCGAACAGCACGTCACCGAAAGTCACCAGGGTGCCACGATCGGTTTGCTTGGCGTTCAAGCTGTTTTGCAGTTGCTTGATCTGCGCATCACGCGCGTCCAGCAGGGCACGGGCGCGTTCGTCACCGGCGTTTTTCAGCTTGGCTTCTGATTCGCGCAGGACGATGGTGTCCTTGGCCACTTCAACGCGCTGGTTGGTCAGGTATGCGAGTTGGTCGACTTTCTTCTCGTCTTCTTTGTCGCGGTAGGCCTTGTCAGCCTTGTCCAGCCAGTCGCTGGCGTCTTTGGTTTCCAGCGCAGCCAGCTTGGTGGCTTGTGGGTTGGTTTGCAGGGACGAGAAATTGGTCCGCGCATTTTCCAGGTTCGCGTTCGGCGGGGTGGAGCAGGCCGCCAAGGCAACGCTCATCGCCAGCAGGGCAGGGATCATCAATTGTTTACGCATAGTCGTGTCGTCCTTTCAATTCGATATCAGGTGCGATGCAGTCAAGTGGCAGCGGCTTACTTCTGCATGATTGCAGCTGGGCGCATGCCTTCTTTACGCAGTTCGTCAACAGCCTTCTGGGAATCCTTCACAGCCTGTTGAGCCTTGGCAGCCTGGGCTTTACGCTCAGCGACGCGAGCATCCCACTCGGCTTGTTCAGCCAGTTGGCGAGCTTTGTCGTAGTTCTTGTCGTGCATGGCAATCTCAGCTTCTTTGAGCTTGTCCTGGGCCGACTTCATTTCCACCGCCGCATACTCGGTACCGCCGGCGCTGACTGCGCTGTTGACGGCCGATTGGGTTACGGCGTACTGCTCGGTTGGAGGGTTGCCGGCGCAGCCCGCCAGAACGAAGCTGGTGCCGATTGCCAGCGCGGCCAATTTGAGCCCGCGCAGGTGGTTAAACGAGGATTTGGCAGTGCTGGTGTTCATCGTCTTCAACTCCATTGGATAACTCCTGAAAAACATCAAAATCCATCGGGGCGTATCGATTTCGGGCCCGTCGGTAAAGCACATGGCGTCCGTTCAAACGACCGTTCCACAAGTGATGGCTACTGGCTGTGACCGGAGGCTTTTTTCAAAAGTTCAGCGGATATGGCGATTTGCCTAAAAAAATATCTGACTGACTGGTCAATGTTTAAAAAATGGAACTTTCGCGGCGGGCAGCGGTACCTCCGGGCCTGTAAAAGACCCGGAATACGTGGGTTTAATTGACGTCAATAAATGTTTATCAGTGTTTTTGTTCGTCAGCAACGGCTGATAAATCATGCAAATGGCGACGGGATAACGTGAGAAAACGTGGGGTGGGGCCGACGTCTTCATACAGCGGATCACCCTCTTCGTCGGTGGCAATCACCTGCTGGCCCTGGATGTAGGGAAAGCTGGCTTCCAGCTCTTCCAGTGCGGCGCCGATCAGCTCGCCGAGCAGTTCTTCGACGTGGCGCTTGGGGTACATCTCGGCAATGGCCGCCAGCCGGGCAGCGGCTTCTACATCCAGATGAATGGCGTATTCAGTCTTGGTCAAACGACCCTTGGCGGTTTCTTCCCAATGCTGGGCCAGTTCTCGAATTTTCATGGCTACCTCAATAAAGCCTGCGATGGCAGGCGGTGATGAGTGACCAGCCGCCTGCGTGAAAATAACGCGGCGACTCATCGTTGAGACTAGCTGTAAGCGCCAAGGTTTAAAGTCGTTCGCGTTCGGCCTTGTCAGAAACCGACGTCGGCGGCACTCTGAAGCACCTGCGCGTCCCGGATTTCTGGCTGGAGATTGGCTGATGAGTGATATCGATGCACGCTTGCGTGAGGATGTTCACCTGCTGGGTGAGCTGTTGGGCAACACCATTCGAGAGCAGTACGGCGAGGCTTTCCTCGATAAGATCGAGCAGATCCGCAAAGGCGCCAAGGCCGACCGCCGTGGAGCCGTTTCGCAAAATGCCGCTGGTGATGAACTGAGCGCCAGCCTCAATCAGTTGCAGGAGGAGGAGTTGCTGCCCGTGGCGCGGGCCTTCAACCAGTTCCTCAACCTGGCCAACATTGCCGAGCAATATCAGTTGATTCATCGGCGCGATGAATCGCAATCTGCGCCGTTCGAATCCCGCGTCTTGCCAGAATTGCTGGCCCGTCTGCAAAGCGAAGGGCACAGCAATGAATCCTTGGCCCGGCAGCTGGCGCGGCTGGACATCGAGCTGGTGCTTACCGCCCACCCCACCGAAGTGGCCCGCCGCACGCTGATTCAGAAATACGATGCCATTGCCGCGCAACTGGCCTTGCAGGATCACCGCGATCTCACCACCGCCGAGCGCGAGCAGATTCGCGAGCGTTTGCAACGCTTGATCGCCGAAGCCTGGCACACCGAAGAAATCCGGCGCGTGCGCCCCACGCCGGTAGATGAAGCCAAATGGGGCTTTGCGGTGATCGAGCATTCGCTGTGGCACGCCATTCCCAATTACCTGCGCAAGGCCGACCAGGCCCTGCACGCCGCCACCGGCTTGCGCCTGCCCCTGGAGGCTGCGCCGATTCGCTTTGCTTCGTGGATGGGCGGCGACCGTGACGGCAACCCGAACGTCACCGCGCCGGTCACCCGCGAAGTGCTGCTGCTGGCGCGTTGGATGGCGGCGGATTTGTATCTGCGTGACATTGATCAACTGGCTTCCGAGCTGTCGATGCAACAGGCCAGCCCGGCGTTGCAAGCCAAAGTCGGCGACAGCGTCGAACCTTATCGTGCCTTGCTCAAGCAACTGCGCGAACGCCTGCGCGCCACGCGCCAGTGGGCCCACACCTCGTTGACCAGCACCACCCCGGCGCCGGCCGAGGTGTTGCAGGACAACCGCGACCTACTCGACCCTCTGCAACTGTGCTACCAATCGCTGCACGAATGCGGCATGGGCGTGATCGCCGATGGCCCGCTGCTCGACTGCCTGCGCCGTGCCGTAACGTTCGGCCTGTTCCTGGTGCGCCTGGATGTGCGTCAGGACTCCAGCCGTCACTCGGCGGCCATGACCGAAATCACCGATTACCTGGGCCTGGGGCGTTATGAGGACTGGGATGAGGATGCGCGTATCAGCTTCCTGACCCAGGAACTGACCAATCGGCGGCCCTTGCTGTCGGGTTACTTCAAACCCTCGGCGGACACTGCCGAGGTATTGAATACCTGCAAGGAAATCGCCGCCGCACCGGCGGCGTCATTAGGTTCGTATGTCATCTCTATGGCGGGCGCCGCGTCGGATGTATTGGCGGTGCAACTGCTGTTGAAAGAGTCGGGCGTACAACGGCCGATGCGCGTAGTGCCGTTGTTCGAGACCCTGGCCGACCTGGACAACGCCGGACCGGTGATGGAGCGCCTGCTGCAATTGCCGGGTTACCGCGCACGCTTGCAGGGCCCGCAGGAAGTGATGATTGGCTACTCGGACTCGGCCAAGGACGCGGGCACCACGGCCGCCGCCTGGGCGCAGTACCGGGCGCAGGAACGTCTGGTGGATATCTGCCGCGAGCAACAGGTGGAGCTATTGTTGTTCCATGGTCGCGGCGGCACCGTTGGTCGTGGCGGTGGCCCGGCACACGCGGCTATCCTGTCGCAGCCGCCGGGCTCGGTGGCGGGGCGTTTCCGTACCACTGAGCAGGGCGAGATGATTCGCTTCAAATTCGGTCTGCCGGATATCGCTGAGCAGAACCTCAATCTCTACCTGGCGGCGGTACTGGAAGCGACCCTGTTACCGCCGCCCCCTCCCGAGCCTGCCTGGCGTCATCTGATGGACGAACTGGCGGCAGACGGTGTCAGCGCTTACCGGGCCGTGGTGCGGGAAAATCCGCAGTTCGTCGAGTACTTCCGCCAGTCCACGCCGGAGCAGGAGTTGGGCCGTTTGCCCTTGGGCAGTCGCCCGGCCAAGCGCCGTGCGGGCGGGATAGAAAGCTTGCGCGCCATCCCATGGATCTTTGGCTGGACCCAGACGCGTCTGATGCTACCCGCCTGGCTCGGCTGGGAAGCGGCACTGAGCAAGGCGCTGGAGCGTGGTGAAGGTCAATTGCTGGGGCAGATGCGCGAGCAGTGGCCATTCTTTCGCACGCGCATCGACATGCTGGAAATGGTGCTGGCCAAGGCCGATGCCGATATCGCCCGTCTTTATGATGAGCGTCTGGTGCAGCCGGACCTGCTGGCATTGGGTGCGCACTTACGCGACCTATTGTCGCAGGCGTGTGACGTGGTGCTTGGCCTGACCGGCCAGTCGCAGCTGCTGGCCCATAGCCCCGACACCCTGGAGTTCATCCGCCTGCGCAACACCTACCTGGACCCCTTGCACCTGTTGCAGGCCGAGTTGTTGGCACGTTCCCGTCAGCAGGAGGCTGCGCAAGACAGCCCTCTGGAACAGGCGCTGCTGGTGTCCGTGGCTGGTATTGCGGCCGGTTTGCGCAACACCGGTTGAGGTTTTTTGCGTGTACTCAATGGCTTGCGGATAAACCACGACGACCGCCCGGAAACGGGCGGTCGTCTTTTGAGCAGGCGGGTTGCGCTCAGGCACACCCTGGCGCTGACGCATGTGCGGCGCGGGTTTCTCCTACTTTTGGCGGCTTGTATGGTGAGGGCCCGCTGTGTATCTTGATCAGCCTTTGGCCGTTTGATCGGCCTAGAACCACATTTTTACGAGATTGGCCCCACGCGGCGAATCCGAGCGTCATCTCTATAAAAAATTGAGGAGCACATCGATGCGCGTCATTCTGCTGGGAGCTCCCGGGGCCGGTAAAGGTACTCAGGCAAAGTTCATCACTGAAAAATTCGGCATTCCACAAATCTCCACCGGCGACATGCTGCGTGCGGCCGTCAAGGCTGGCACCGAGCTGGGCCTGATCGCCAAGAGCGTGATGGACAGCGGCGGCCTGGTCTCCGATGACCTGATCATCAACCTGGTCAAGGAACGCATCAGCCAGGAAGACTGCAAGAACGGTTTCCTGTTCGACGGCTTCCCACGCACCATTCCCCAGGCTGAAGCCTTGGTGAAGGCGGGCGTGGAGTTGGACGCCGTGGTCGAGATCGCAGTTGAAGACGAAGAGATCGTCCAGCGTATCGCTGGCCGTCGCGTTCACGAAGGCTCGGGCCGCGTGTACCACATCGTCTACAACCCGCCGAAAGTCGAAGGCAAGGACGATGTCACTGGCGAAGACCTGGTGCAGCGTAAAGACGACACCGAAGAAACTGTGCGTCATCGCCTGTCGGTCTACCATTCCCAGACCAAGCCCCTGGTGGACTTCTACCAGAAGCTGTCCGCAGCCCAGGGCAAGCCGAAATACAGCCACATCCCTGGTGTGGGCTCGGTAGAGGCCATCACCGCCAAGGTGCTGCAAGCACTGAGCTGATCCTGTGATCGGCGGCACAGACAACGGCCCGCTTGCGGGCCGTTGTTGTTTATACTGGCGCACTTTTTTCCGACTTGGACACCCACACCGATGAGTACCCTGCTGGCCCTGGACACCGCGACTGAAGCTTGCTCCGTTGCCTTGCTGCACGATGGCAAGGTCACGAGCCACTACGAGGTGATCCCGCGCCTGCACGCGCAGAAATTGTTGCCGATGATCAAGCAACTGCTTGAAGACGCCGGTACCACCCTGGCTGCCGTGGATGCCATCGCGTTCGGCCGTGGCCCCGGTGCATTCACTGGCGTGCGCATTGCCATTGGCGTGGTGCAGGGCCTGGCCTTTGCGCTGGAGCGCCCGGTGTTGCCGGTGTCCAACCTGGCGGTACTGGCCCAGCGTGCGTTGCGTGAGCACGGGGCATCGCAGGTGGCAGCGGCAATTGATGCGCGCATGGATGAGGTTTACTGGGGTTGCTACCGTGAGACCGCAGGCGAAATGCGCCTGGTCGGTGCGGAAGCGGTGCTTGCCCCCGAAGCTGCGCAGTTGCCCGCTGACGCCAGCGGTGATTGGTTCGGTGCCGGCACGGGCTGGGGTTATGGCGAGCGCATCAAGGTGTCGTGTGCCGAGCAGGACGCAGCGATGTTGCCCCACGCCGAAGACCTGCTGGCGTTGGCACGTTTCGCATTCGAGCGCGGCGAGGCGATTGCGGCGGACCAGGCAGCACCGGTGTACCTGCGCGATAAAGTCGCGCAGACCAAGGCCGAACGCGGGATTATTTGACGTCAAAAATGTGGGCGTTACGCGGCAAATTTCGCCAATCGTCAGAATTTGCCTGGGTTTTTAAACCTTTTACAAATTATGTGTTCTAGTTATCACCAGAGCATTTGCGCGCCATGGAAAGTGCCGCTAAATTGCCATCATTGATACCGAGTCTGCATGTATGCGTATAGACGGTTTTTCCTCACAGTCGTACCCCCTCAAGCGTAAGCCGCGCAAGGCGAGCGTGACGGTAGACGAGTCCGTCGAGGATTCACCGGACTTCATCGAAGTACACACCGATACGCCTTCCAAAGCTCAAGGCGCCTCGAGCGCACGTATCAGCGGCGTTCCTGCCCGTCAGCAAGACATGGTCTTTCCCCGTTCCATGAGCAAAAGCGTTGCCACCGCCCTGGCCAGCTACCTGACCACTGCCGGCTTTGTCGAATGGGATATGGAAGTGCTGGGTCTCGATATCCATATCTGATGCGTTTGCCTTATTACATCGGCTGCCCGTCCTGGAGTGAAAACGCCTGGCGCGAGTACCTGTATCCCGTTGAGGCACGTTCCAGCGATTACCTCGGGCTCTATTCCCAGGTCTTCAACGCCGTTGAGGGCAATACCACTTTTTACGCTCGCCCCTCGGCCGCCACTGTGCAGCGCTGGGCCGAAATCATGCCTGATGATTTTCGCTTCACCGCCAAATTCCCCGGCGATATCAGCCATGCTGGCGATTTGCGTGAACAGTTGCCGGCGGCAGAAAGTTTTGTCGGCTTGATGAGCCCGTTGGGTGAGCGCGTTTCACCGCTGTGGCTGCAACTCTCAAAGAGCTTTACGCCGCCACGCCTGGCGGAGCTGGCTGGATTTCTCGATGGCATTGATCGGCCGCTGGCCGTGGAGGTGCGTCATGAACAGTTCTTTGCCAAGGGTGATGCTGAGCGCATGCTCAACCGCCTGTTGCGCGATCGCGGTGTCGAGCGCATCTGCCTCGATCCCCGTGCACTGTTCAGTTGTACTTCTACCTCGGAAGCGGTGCTGCATGCTCAGTCAAAAAAGCCCCGGGTGCCACCGCGCCCGGCGGCCCTGACGCAGTTTCCCCAGGTGCGCTTCATCGGGCATCCGGACCTTGAGGCCAATGACCCGTTCCTGATTCCCTGGGTGGAAAAGATTGCCAGTTGGATCGAAGAGGGCCGCACGCCCTATATGTTCCTGCACACGTCGGACAACCGTCTCGCGGCACAGCTGGCGCTGCGCTTCCACGCCAAGCTGATGGTGCGCCTGCCAGGGCTACCGCCGCTGCCTGCCTTGCATCGAGAACCCGTGGCGGAGCAGCTCGGACTACTTTGAGGGTTGAGCCGTGGGTGTGGTCAAGACATTGAGTGTGTTGCTGTTGTTGGTGGGGGCATTTGCGTTGGCTGTCTGGCGCGGTTGGGTGCCGATGCCGCCTGAATGGAACCCCTGGGCGCCCTTGGATGTGCGAGCGAGCCCCAACCTGTTGACGCGCTACAAGCTCAGTCGTTTGCAGGATGATCCAGCGCTGTGTGACCAGGTGTTGAACACCTCTGGTCTGCGCGTGAGCCGCCAGGCCGATACACCGACTGATGCAGCGTGCCCCTTGCGCAGTGTCCTGCGCGTGCAGGGCGCTGACGTGGCCTTGAGCAGCAGCTTTCTTGCCAGTTGCCCGCTGGCGGTGGCGTTCGCCTTGTTCGAGCGACATAGCCTGCAACCGGCGGCCCAGGCCGTGTTTGGCCAAGCGGTGAGCCGCGTCGAGCATTTGGGCAGTTTTGCCTGCCGTAATATCTACAACCGTGCCGACGGTCGACTCAGCCAGCATGCGTCGGCCAATGCCCTGGATATCGCCGGTTTTCGCCTGGCGGATGGGCGCAGCATCAGCGTGCTCAAGGATTGGCCGGGCCAGGGCGACAGTGCGCGTTTCCTGCGCTTGGTACGCGATGGCGCCTGTGATGATTTCAACGTGGTGTTGAGCCCGGACTACAACGCCGCCCATCGCAACCATTTCCATCTGGACATGGGGCGTTGGTGGGTGTGTCGCTAAGGTTCAGGCGGCCAGGCGCAGGTTGTGGGTCACCAGCGGGCGCGCCCAGTAGTAATCGAAATCCAGGGCCTTTTGCTGCGCCAGCAGTTCTTCTTCGGGGTACGGCGTGGCGGCCGGTGGCAGCAGGTCCAGCTCGAATTCGGCAATTGGCAGGTGCAGGGGGCGTGGTTGTGGCGCCGGGCCTGGCTCGGGTAGCGGTTGGCCGGCGTTCAGCACGATGGGGCGCACCCACTCGCTCTCAAACGCTTGCTGGCGTTGCTGGGCGACTATTTCTTCTTCCGGGAACGGCGTCGCGGCCGGTGGCAGCAGCTCGGTTTCGAACTCGGCAATTGGCAGGAAGAGCGGTTCCGGCGGGGCGATCTCGGTGTCTTTCACATCGCACTCACGCTGGGTGAGGATCTGCGCCAGCAGGTCGGCGCCTTCGCGGGGTTCAACCGCCGGGTCTGCCGGGGCAGGCGTCTTGGCGGCGAGCGCGTCCGACGTTTCACCGAGCTGCTCGGCCAACGCACGGGCGAAGAAGTCCTGCCACACATGACTCACCCCGGCCAGCGCTTGGGTATTGCGCAGGCCGTAATGGTTGTGGGTCGGCAGTACACCGATGGAAAGGGGAAGAATGTCTGACATTTTTCTCGGTCGACGCTCAGCTCTGGCAAAATACCTGACTGTGATTTTTATCGGCCGTTGTTTGCCGATCCTTAATATTTTTGAGCGTGGCGATTGATGAACGAACAACCAGCGGCCAGCCGCATCCAGGTCCAAGCCTTGGCTGACAGCTTCCAGGCCCGCGCTGAACAGTGGGCTTCGCTGCTGGGGTTGCCTCTGCAGGTGGCCGATGCGGATTTTTCCCTGCAAGTGGGGGAGCACGGCTTGCAGTTGCAACAGCTTGGGCCTGATGCGCCAGGGCCGGTGCGGGTCGACTTTGTCGAAGGCGGCGCGGCGCATCGGCGGTTGTATGGTGGCGGCAGCGGGCAGATGATCGCCAAGGCGGTGGGCATCGCCCAGGGCGTGCGCCCGCGGGTGCTGGATGCCACGGCTGGCTTGGGCAAGGACGCGTTCGTGCTGGCCAGCCTCGGGTGTGAGATGAGCCTGATCGAGCGCCAGCCGCTGATCGGCGCCTTGCTCGAAGATGGTCTGGCCCGCGCTGCCGAGGATTTTGACGTGGCGCCGATTGTGGCGCGCATGAAGCTGCTCAAGGGCAACTCCATCGACGTGATGCTCAACTGGCAGGGCGAGCCGCCTCAGGTGATCTACCTGGACCCGATGTTTCCGCACCGTGAGAAAACCGCCCTGGTGAAGAAGGAAATGCGCCTGTTCCGCCCATTGGTGGGCGATGACCCGGATGCCCCGGCGTTGCTCGCGGCGGCTCTGGCCCTGGCCAGCCATCGTGTGGTGGTCAAGCGTCCGCGCAAGGCACCCTGCATTGAGGGGCCGAAGCCGAGCCATGCGCTGGATGGCAAGTCCAGCCGCTACGACATTTATCCCAAGAAAGCGCTCAAGCCGTAAGCTGCAAACAGCAGCACTTATCTCCCAGGTGCGGCGAGATCCAACTGTGGGAGCTGGCTTGCCTGCGAAGACGGCCTGACAGCCGATGCCTATCTCTCTGGCGCGCCGCAATCCAAATGTGGGAGCTGGCTTGCCTGCGATGACGGCCTGAAAGCCGACACCTGTCTACCTGACGCCCCGCTATCCAAACTGTGGGAGCGGGCTTGCTCGCGAAGGCTGCCTGGCAGTCAACACAGTTGGATTGTGTACATATCCATTCCTGCGGTAACGGCCACCTAGGGTTCCGCTCTGACAGCGGCTCACTTTTGAA
>NZ_MPBM01000040.1:0-71681 GCF_001907715.1 Pseudomonas sp. BTN1
CCCCTCGATCCTGCAAAAGACCGTGCCGCGTTCAACCGCGCCATCGACCATTACCTGCCCAGCCAGGGTTTCCACAACGTCAACGACGACCTGAGTTTTGAAGATGCTTTGCTCTACACCGCCAGCTTGCTCGACAGCGCTTCGGCAACGGCGCTCGATTGCGGCGAGCTGCTGGATAACCCAGGGCGGGCGAAGATTCTGGCGGTGTGGCATTTGTTGGAGATTGCCAAGACGACGGTAGATCGCTCTATTGAATGCGTGAAGCCTTTGAAGCCAACAACTTAAAATGTAAAAGCGGGTTTGGCCCCATTTTGTAGGAGCGAGCTTGCTCGCGAAAAACTCACAGGCGCCGCGTTTATTCAGGAGGTGCGCGTTATCGTTGAGGTTCTTCGCGGGCAAGCCAGCTCCCACATGGGTTCGCAGGGCATCAGTCGAATCAATATCGGCTGTCAGGCCGTCACGGGATCAAACTCCCTCGCCATAGTTACCGGTCAGTCTCAACTGATAAGCGTCAGGCTTGCCCGCTATGGTGATATCTCCATCGAGGACCACTATCGCGGAGAAACCCGTTCCCCTCTCGCAAGCATTCAGACACCGCTACCAGCATCTCAAGTTCTGGGCAGGCTCGCCGCGTGAATAAATGCCTCATCCAAAGTATTGCCGCCATACCTGCTCAAAAAGCCCGCGGCATTGGAAAAATGATTAAAGCGTTGTTGGCTCAGCATGTAAAAGTCATCGCAGTGAGTGACGATCTCATCGATGTTATGCGAAGACACGAGTATTGCCACACCTTCCGCCGCTGCTCCCTCCAAACAACGCCAAATGTGGTAACGGAACTCCGGGTCAACGCCTGCGGTGGGCTCATCCAAAATCACAAGGTCTGCGTTAACGGACAATAACGACAAGGTGAAAAACCAGCGCTTTTCACCATAGCTGCAAAGGGATGATTTCTTCTTCCAGATTTCGCAATAGCGTTCAGCAATACCAGGGCTCCACTTTTCAATTTTTTCCAAAGCGTGCCGCTGGGTAACGCGCGTATCGGAGCAAAAAAGCATCATCATGTTAAAAACATCGAACATTCGAAATACTGGAGGCGTTGCGATGATCTGTGACAGGTAAAGTAGCTTGGAAAATGAATGTTGCACTTCACCGCCATTCAATTTCTTCAGGCCACAGATTACGTCAAAAAACGTAGTTTTTCCGGAACCATTAGGCCCCAACAAACCTGTCATTGTGCCGGCCTCGACTTCCAATGAGGCACTCTTGAATAAAATATGCTGACCGTACCTAACGTCCAGTGCATCCACGATTAGCCGTTTCATCAGTACCGACTCCAAACGGGGTTGATGAGTAAAAATCGGAACACAAACCACCCTGTGACAATGATCATTCCTAAAATCGACGCTACCAACGTAGCGGACCCGGTTACCCCCACCAACATCAGGCGATTGGCCCACCCCATCGGATTAAAAAGACCGATTAAGTTAAATAGTGAATACGAGGTGCTAAGGCTACCGATACCCAGCGCCAACATAGAGACTGATAATATGGAGAAAAGAGTATTAGTATTTTGAAAGCCTATGGGCACCAGCGTCAACAATAAGGATGGCGTAGAGAAAAGCAAAAAACACATATAGAAACGACCAACAATAACCAACCACTCTTCCAGGGCCATCAAACCAAAATAGCCCCGCGTCAGCACATAAAACACCGAGCAATAAATAACCGACATAAATGAGTACGCTAAAAACTGCCCAGCGAGAAAGGTGATCTTGGTACGTTTTGCATACACAAAAGAACGCAAAAAACCACTTTCTCTTCGCCCCACTATATAAAACGCCAAACCAAAAAGTGCCACGCTTGAAGAGATGAAAGCGTAAAACCATGAAGTGGCAGATGCGTAGTCACGTAAAGTTTCTCTGCCAGAGTACCCGGCGTAACTAATCAAGTAGAAGGTTACCACAGGGGATATTACGACCCATAACAGGGCGACCGGCTCTTTCAACTGTTCCTTGATAAAAAGCTTCGCCAGCAAGAAAGGTTTAAATAATGGGTAAATACGCATAGCTCACCTCATGGAAACGGTACCATTCTATTCAGACGAGACGAAAACATTAAGGATTCAAAACTTTTGGAATAACTATTTCTCAGATTTATGTTTCTTGAATTATTCATATGAAGAAACAGATCAGGTGAAACATACTTTGCAAAGACGCAATTAACCCCATTAATCCTGGCGCGCCGAGAATAAAAATAACCCGACACACCCAACCCATTAAGCACCGACAGAAAAACCTCCAATGAAAACTCCAAAGAAGTCTCCCTATCGTCACCATCAGCAACCACATAATCGGTTATTTCACAATAGGTACCATACTCATTACAGGTCATAAAATAGCGAAGATAGTCATCCTCCACTTTTCGCTCATCAGACCCGATCGATTTAAACAAATCCATAAAACGATAAGTTTGCCACAGCTCAAGCAGCGCTTTTTCCAACGCTTCGCCGACGTCACCTGAATAGGACATACCCGCACAATACTTCACATGTCGATCACTATCGTTTTGGCCATAAACCGCCAACAAACAAACCCCAGGAAAACGTTTGTCAGAAATATCGAAAATGGAAACCTCGCCGGAAAATATTAGCGCATCATATAAATATTTAACATTCCTCCCTCGTAACAGACACTCAACTTTACCGAGCGAGAACAGTGCTTGGCATTGCTTAGTCAGCCAAAACCTCAGTAGAAATTGTCGTTCAAGATACTCTTTTACAGCTCCTAAAAACGCAACATCTACGTTCCAGTAAAAGCTGCACCCACAGGTGTCTCTCAGCGGATATAAAAAATTATCCTTTTCGAGGCCGTGCGCAGAAAGAGAAATACATACAGTGGGAATTAAGCACTCAGAAAAATCAGAAGCTCTCATGACTTGCGTCAGTGAGAAGTGATGTTTTTTAACCTCTTCAATTGATATCAGCCTTGAAGCCGTCTGTGTAAGAGCGCTGGCAAAACTATCAACTTCAGCTCTCGTCAACGAGTCACTAAGAAAGCCGCGCTTTATCGACAAAATCTCTCTATAAAAATGACGCCTTTCAAAATACTCTCCCAAGGCAGTTTTGATAGAGCGTGCGCCCCCGCCCACCCCTGACCCGTTAACTGAAAGAGCGTCTGACACCTCTACAGAATTTGGTAAATAGAGCAGTCCGGCAGGTTGAAACAATAATGCTCCAGGAAGATCCGGCTTCTGCATTGCATTAACAAGTTTCATGCTGCTTACCTATTAAATGAATACATACAGGAAGAAACAGAGCGGGGTTAACCCCCAGCAACTTACATACCATGGAGTCCGTATAAGCAGACCACGGGCGGCAGGCAAGTCCTAATTTTTTTGCTTGAATCTCCACAAGCATATAAATAGAGCCAACTTCCATAAGCGCCATGCGATAACCACGATACCTATATTTGAAAATATTTTTAGGCATATAGACTGAATAAACAATAGCCAAACTCGGAAAACCAAGCTGTTCTCCAGACGAACCCATTATAGCCGCCTTCACATATTCAAAATCCACATCCACCTGCATCACTTCAAACCTCCTAGAACTAGGAAGCAAGTGCAAAACGCGCTCTTTAATGGGCCAGTCTGCATTACTCTCAGCGAGTGAACAAATGAAGATCTCAACAGGGTAGAGTGCTCCTGCACTCGGATACCCACGTTTGTGTGCTCCGACATTCCTAGAGACAAGAGGTGACACCAGCTTTTCAAGCACTTCAAAGTTCAGAGACGCTGACAAAAACTTCTCGCATGATTCATTTCTGTATAAGCATTCAGCCCTATCTTCCTCGGACAATCCAAGGCTGACCGTTAGCCCCATATCAGGATAGAGTACGAGCTCATTCCCGGTTAACTGGGTCAGATGTTCTTCGTCCAGTGTATGGAGGCCAGTGCAATGTTGAAACGCTGTATGAAATGTGAAGTTGCCTTTACTATGAAACTCAAGCACTGCCTCATAGACGGCAGGGTCTATAAATCTAAAATAATAGTCATGCGGAATATTTTTCACTTCCTTACCTCCAGGCAATCGCAGATATACCAGTGGGAACTGGACTCTTGAAATATTCTGCCGTCACTTAATTGCACATACGAGGAGCACAACACATCATCATGATACTTGCGCAAAACGCCGCTCTCAGTAAAAAACTTCACATTTCTAATAATTGCACCAATAACCACCAACTCTTGATACAAACTTAACTTCTTAAAGGGCACATTGACATGTTCATTTTTACAAAACGCCAATGCCGATGCCCAGTTGTTTTTCACCCGTTTGACTGACTCATTATGAATAAGTCTATCAACGGTACAAAAATGACAAGGGTTTCCGACCTCCGAGATATAAGGTTGCCCGATGCAAAAAAAACCGCCCATCGGCCAACAAACGCTAATAGCGCTAGCTGGTGATATTTTTGCCAAGTCAAAATGTATTTTTTTCAGGCCCTCATAATCATAAGAATGGCATAACAACACAATAAAACATCTAAACCCCGCAACAGAACTTACTATATCACTTGAAAAATCTTTAAACTCTACGACACCCGATAACTCTTGTCTAAATAAATCTTCAACCGCGGCAATCCCTTCCCACGAATGCACAACTATAGTCTTTTCAAAATAAAGCTCCTTAGCCGCCGTGAACGGAATTATTTTCTCCAGAAACTCAAATGCACTGGCTGCATTCAAGCCATTATCGGCGAGTATTTCATCCAACTCATCCTTCGTCAGCGCAGGAGACATTTGTATCTGTCGCAACGCCTTCAAGATCGGTCGTGAATGCACCTTAGAGATACCCGCATCGGATATTACTAAACTTTCCGTTTCAAAATTGAGAATCTGATAGTTAGGAATGGCTATATTCATTATGTGATCCCCTGTAGGGGTTTCAGGCGCTGCCTAAGAAACCCCGTCAAGTGGGTAAATAAACCTATTCTTTGGCAAGTGATTGTTCTTCTATCGAGTTGTGACCACATCCACCAGAGCCACCACTTCCTCCATTACATCCACCGCCACCTCCACACCCTCCACTTCCGCCACATCCCCCCTGACTTCCTGAAGCGCCAGCATTGCCAGCATACGGGTTAAATCCATAGTCATTGTCGAAATCATAGATAACTTCGCCATACTCTGATTTTTTCATTTTCAAGTTCCTCATATAGTCGTGTATTGTCACCAAACCGAAGTGACACTCACAATTTAGTAGACAAGAAGAAACTTGCAACGAAAATAATTTTTCCTTGTGGAAATTCAGTTACATCTAATTAGGAAATTTCACTCATTAAATTCAGAAAACCAATAATTGTCAGAAAGAAGAGGCAATGAATCAACTTTCACACACCAGATTATTCCTTCAAAAAATAACATCTTAGAAGTTACCAACCTCGGAATTCAACAACCGTTCTCTGGCGAGTTCTACGTAGGAAGCGGCGTGAAACTTCAAAAAAACGGTAATAAATCCGACAAGCGGTCCGCCGAGTTAGCGCCTTGAAACAACTTTAAAAGGCCAGCAAGCCGTGTCCCTGGTTTAGTCGCGACAGGTGTCTTCCCCTAATCCAACGCGGAGTTACACCATGAATAAAGTCCTACCCGATCCACCCCTCGATCCTGCAAAAGACCGTGCCGCGTTCAACCGCGCCATCACCGCCCATTCCTGGCGTTGGCTGGTGCGGGTGAAATACACATACATCGCCGCCAGCAACACATGAAAGGCCGACGCCTGGTAGTGGTTGGCAACCTGCTCCATGCGGTTGAGCAACTGCACCGGGAAGCCTTGCACCCAGGTGTTGCTCGACGTCTTGGCGTTGTGCCTGGGGGTGAGCAGTGGTTCGGGCAGCGCTTGGTATCTGCCCAGCCAATAGTCGCGGTCGCAGGCGTAGCGGGCCGATTGCAGGTAGCGTTGGTCGGTGTCGATAAAGTCGATGTAGGACGGCGCCAGCGGCTCGGCGTCGCGCCCCTGTTCCAGGGCGCTGTAGAGCTGCGCGAGGGATTGCAGCATCTGGCCAAAACCCCAGCCGTCGAGGATTAGGTGATGAGCCTGGATGCCAAGGCGGTAGTGATCATCGTCAAGTTTGACCAGGAAAAACCGGCACAAGGGCTCGCCGCTCAGGGCGTAGGGCCGAGCCATTTGCGCCTGCATCAAGGCTCGGGTTGCCGCCGATGGGTCGGGCAGCGCAGAGAAATCATGCAGCGCCATTTCCACCCTCAGCTCAGGGGCGAATGTTTGCCCTGGCAGGCCATTGGCGTCGGTGTGCAACTGAGTGCGTAGCGCATCGTGCCGGGCCACCAGCAGTGTGACGGCACGCTGCATGCGTTCGGGCGCGACTTTGCCGGCAAAATCCAGGCAGCCGCCAATGTTGTACAGCGGCGAATCGCCCACGCGCAGTTGGTCGAGCCAAATGTCATGTTGGGCACCCGTGAGGGGAAAGCGGGCCGGCAGGCTGGAGGAATACTGCATAAGATCCTTCTCATGGGGGTCAGGCACTGGCCGCGCAGAGGTGGCCCATTACGCCGAAGTGGCCGGATTGGAGCATGGGCGCCGGGGGGTGTCTGTCACCCGAAACCCGGACATTCAAATGGATGGATAGGCCTTGGCCGAAGGTTCATGGCTGAAACGATTAAAGCGTTGTAGGAGATTGGCTACAGCTGATCCATGCCGAGCCTCTGGATATCCCATTGATTTTATAAATTTCTCATTTACATCAATAAGTTAACAAAGTCTAAAAATAACTTACGCCTGTACGTAGCCGGCTCAACTCATGAGAAACGTCGGTTTAATGGCGCAGTTTTTATGGCAGCTTGTGTCCCTCGTTCCCGCTACATACGTAGGACAAAGCCCCATGGCTAAATGAAATCTCGAACGCCGAGTTACGTTCAAGCAGTACGGAGCGCCCTGCACAGGCCCTGGGCAACCGTTGACGGTTTTCGACATCAAGGATGAGATGGCTATGAGTCTGACCCCCAGTATTGGCGGCACCTGCGGCCCGCATTTCTATGCCGAAATGGGCGAGTTGATTTCAAACAGCGGCGACGAACATTTCGCCGCCACGATGTTGCAGTTGGTGGGCAAGTGGGTACCGATTCACCTGGTAGACCTCAGCGAATGGACCCTGGATGAACTGCGCGACCGCGTGCTGGGCATCAAGTTACTGGGCAGCGCCGGGGTGAAAAAGGATTTGTCGGTGCCCCAGACCTTGCATGCGCTGAACGACCACCCGCTGTTGCGGCAGATGCTGCACATGCAAGACCCGCTGCTGATCCAGATGAACGCCAAGGCCAACAGCGCGCATCCGCGCGGCACTTCGCACCAGTGCAATCTGGTATCGCGCCAGGGCAATCGACGCTGTGTGATTTCGTTCTACCGCCCGCCGACGCAGCAGGGGTTCTCCCTGGCTGAGTTGTCGTTTCTCAAGTGCTTGTCGGACACGCTGTTGCCGTTGATGGAACGGCACGCCCAGAGCCTGCGCCAGGCGCCGCACGCCGAGACTGAGCCGGCCCATACCCTGTTGGAACAATCGCAGTTGCAGCGTGAGTTCTACAAACGCTTGTCTTTGAGCGACATCACCCTTTCGGCGCGGGAACAGGAGGTGTGCCTGGGCCTGCTGACCGGCGGTACCGTGCCGCAAATCGCGGAGAAACTCAGTGTCAAAAACAGCTCGATCGAGACCTACCTCAAGCGCGCCGCCGCCAAGCTGGGCGTGAGCGGCCGGCATGGCCTGGCCAAATGGATGGTGGGCGCCTGATAAACACACGACGTTAGAGTAACTTGAGCCCAACCGCGGCACGCCGGTTTGCATCGCCGCTTTCCAGTGGTTGTTTGTGCCCGTATTTGTCCAGGAAGCCGCCCACCACGGCCATCGAATGAAAGCCGCTGGTGACCGTGCCGATAGCGCCGTTCAGGAAGTTCTGGAGGGTTGCGGGCGCCACGAAGTCTTTCAAGCCCAGGCGACGCAAGGCCTGTCCCGGATACTCGCCATCATTGAGGCTGCGTATGGCGGCGGCAAAACTCTTATTAGCCTCCCCGTCATTATTTTCGAGGTAGGCGCGTTTGGCACTGACGGCATATAGAAAGTGCGCATTGACCAGAACATCGTTGGGCCGGTCGGTGCCGAAGTTGGCGCCGGCCGTGGCCTGCTTCAGTTCGTCATGGGTGATGTGCAGCTTGAACCCATCGCGCGTGACAATACGATAGCCGGTGTCGGTGACCACGATGGATTTGTAAATACCGTAAGGGTTATGGCCGAATCTCATCATCGCGGCCTTAATGGCGGATATCGTCACGCAATTACCTTCGGTCAATTGGTAAAAGCTTTTGAAAATATCAGTGGGCTTGATGCCCGTATTCGCAGGCGTACCTTTCAAGAATTCGTCACGATTGACGGTGCGGTTATCGGTGACACTCGCAGGCAAAGTTACTGAATCAACGTCGGGTTTCAACCGAGCGGATAACGTCGCCAACAGACGCTCCAACTCGCCTACCAGGCTACTGAGTTGTTTGGCTTCGCTGGCTGGCGCAGGCGGATTGGAAGAAGACAAAACAACTGGAGAAGTTACAGCATCGCTCGCCCTGGCATGACCAAGAGCAACAGCATTAACGCAAGACACTAACATGTTGGATAACCTCCTGACACTTACCGAACACTTCAAATTACCCGCGAAGAGTGACTACCTTCAATGACGGTGAAACCGGCGTGTTGTATAACTGGCCCTCCATCACGCCCTCAATAATCACGCCGTTCTTGTTTCTCCCGCCCTTGTCCAACGGCACCCCGACCTGCGCCCCCAAAGCACTGGCCTCGATGACCTGCATATGTTCTTTCAGCCCCAGATAGGACAGCGCCGTGTCACCGTCGATGCCGCCTCCGGCCCCCACCAGTACACCCGGATAACTAGCCTCGGCATGGTACGCGCTGTCTTTTTCATAGTGGCTGAAGAAACGGTCCGCGGCCCTCTCGCGCGCCAGCTCAATGTGCTGGCGCTTGCTCATCACGCCAAACAGAAATTGCGCATCCTTGACCATGCCTTCATCGCCGCCACTGAACTTTGCCGCCCTGGCCGCCAGTTCAAGTTCTTCAACGGTGATTATCAGCTTGAAGCCGTCTCGCATCGTCACGTCATAGTGGTCGCCATGTTTGACGACGTGCTTGAAAATCCCGATAGGGCTTTGCCCGAATGTAGCCATGACAACCTTGATCGCGGCCACGTGCTCCTCTCGGCCCAAGATGCCCAGGTAAGGAAAGTTCTCATACGTGGCACGCAACCCATTGCGCAGGTCGTCAGGCTTTTGCCCTTTGGGTTTTTCAGACATAAACGTAGTGATTGGCTCATAGTTTTTATCTGAAAACATCTCAGCGAGTTCGGTATCAAACGCGCTACGGGTCTTGGCCAGGTTCGGCCGGTTCATGAAGGGCGCCAATTGTTCTTTCCATACACTTTTAACGGTTGGCACGGTGTCAGGTGCAGTCTGCGTATTCATCAGTGGTCTGTGCGGCGAACTCACAACAGGGGTTGGGTAAGCCACAACGGGTGGCTGGGGTTTCGGCGCCTCATTCTCCCTGCTCATCCATGTTTTAAGTGCCACGACTAATGTACCCAACAACCTCAACAGCTCCCCCAGCTCTGCGTCACGGTTTGAGTTAACGCTTGGGCCAATCGGATAATGTGCCGGTGATTGACCCAAGGGATTGGGTCGATCTGTAACGGGTTGATCAAGGGTTTTATCAGGCTGTGTAAACGTTGAGTGCGCAGGTGAGTAAGCAGGCTGAGTGTGCGTGAGCATTGTAGGAAGTCTCATTTAATTGAAGGAGGACAAGCGAAAACTATCAGGCGCTACTTGCTCACCGCCGCTGCCGAAAGCCTGCACTGAACAAGTACTCATGCGTGGTCAGGCGGTCGGAAAAGTTCCTGCCAGACAGGTAACAACATCCTTCTCGTTCAACGAACCGCTATCAGAAAATTCCTCAGCGTTGCGCTTTTTCTCCGAACAATCCTCAGCGTATCGCCGACTGACGCACCCGATATTCCCCCGGCGTCATCTGCGCGTACCGCAAGAAAAACCGACTGAAATACGCTGGGTCCTTGAACCCCAGTTGGTAGCAGATTTCATTCGCGGAACTGCCGGTAAACAACAGCAGGCGCTTGGCCTCCTGCATCAGCCGTTCAAGGATCAGGCGCTTGGAGGGCAGGTCGGCGATGCGCCGGCACACTTCATTGAGCCGCGCCTGGGTCACGCCAATACCTTGGGCATAACGCGCCAACGGCCAATGTTCCAGATAGTGGGCTTCGATCAGTTCGTTGAAGCGATGGAAGATACGCAGGTCTTCATGGGCTGTCGGACGTGCGGGCTGGGCGTGGGCGCACAGGCGCAGCAGGCGGATCATGATCAGCCTTGTGAGGCTGTCGAGGGCGGCGGCGCGCCCTGCCCGTTCGGCGTTGATCTCACTGCACAGCGCCTCGAAGAGTGGCTCCAGACCCTCGGCGTCGCCAGTCAAGGCCACACATGCGGCACCGCAAGCAAGGCTGGGGTCGGCGTCGATCAAGCTCCACACCAGTTGCTGGCGCACCGTCAACACATGCCCGTCGGCATCGGCCTCGGTGACAAAAGCGTGGGCCACCGTGGGCGGCGTGAGAAAAAACATCGGCCCCGATTCAACGTATTGGTGGTCATCCAGATATACCCGCACCCCGCCACTCTTGACGTAATGCACCTGGAAAAACCGGTCATGGCGATGCACCGCCATATTGCGCCCGAAAAAACCTGCCAGGTTGCCGAGCTTGTCGTAATGCACCTCGGCGTCGCTGTAGCGCTGGTCGTAGACCTGCCCGATGTTGATGTTGGGAATCGGCTTCACGGGGCTCTCTTCTTGTTGTTGTGAGGCCAGCGCAGTGTGCCACGCTTGACGGTAGTTAACATATTAATTATAACGTTAACAACTTAACGAACGGCCTGTGCAGCCGTCGTCACCGCCAGGAGAAACGCATGAGCCGTACCCTGCATGATGTTGCCAGCGGCACCCTGTTCGGCGTTGCGCTGAACTACCAAGGCCTGCTGGACCAGCATCTCGCCGCCTTCCAGCAGGCGCCCTACCAGCAGCCACCGACCAAGCCGGTGCTGTTTATCAAAACCCCCAACACGCGCAATGGGCACGACGGCGTGGTGTTACACCCGCACGGCGAGCGCCTGCAACCGGGCCCGGCGCTGGGCGTGGTGATCGGCCAGCGCGCCAGCCGTGTCAGCCCGGAGAACGCCATGGCCCATGTGGCCGGGTATGTGGTGGTGAATGAATTCAGCCTGCCGGAAGACAGCTACTACCGCCCTGCCGTCAAAGCTAAATGCCGCGATGGGTTTTGCGCCCTGGGCCCACGGCTGGTTGCGCGGGATCAAGTGGCCAACCCCAATCAACTGAGCCTCAAGCTGTTCGTCAATGGCGAGCTGCGCCAGGAAAGCTCTACCGCCCATTGGGTACGCGACATCCCGCAATTGATCGCCGAGATCAGCGAGTTCATGACCCTGTACCCCGGCGATGTGCTGATCACCGGCACTCCGGAAGGCCGCGTGGATGTGCAGCCAGGCGACCAGGTTGAGGTCGACATCACCGGCATAGGCCGACTGAGCAACACCATTGCAGCAGAGGCATCGGCATGAAACGCGCACGTATCCGCTTTGAAGGTGCAACCCACAACGTATTGGTGCAAGCCGACTGCAGCGTGCGCCTGGAGGATGGGCGGTTGCTGGCCGAAGACCAGGTGCAATGGCTACCACCCGCCACCGGCAACATGTTCGCCCTGGGTTTGAACTACGCCGACCACGCCGCCGAACTGGCCTTTACGCCGCCGACCGAACCGCTGGCATTCATCAAATCGGTGGGCACCTACACCGGCCACCGCCAAGTCACCTGGCGCCCGGACAACATCGCCTACATGCACTACGAGTGCGAGCTGGTGGCGGTGATCGGCAAGACCGCGCGCAACGTCAAACGCGCCGACGCCCTGGACTACCTGGCCGGTTACACGGTGTGCAACGACTACGCGATCCGCGACTACCTCGAGAATTACTACCGCCCCAACCTACGCGTGAAAAACCGCGACGCCACCACCCCGGTCGGCCCATGGATCGTCGACGTGGCCGATGTGCCCGACCCAGGCAACCTGAAATTGCGCACCTGGATCAACGGCGAACTGCGCCAGGAAGGCAGCACGAAAGACATGATTTTCGATATCCCCTACCTCATCGAATACCTGTCCAGCTTCATGACCCTGCAACCGGGCGACATGATCGCCACCGGCACGCCCGAGGGCCTGGCCGATGTGGTACCGGGGGATGAAGTGGTGGTGGAAGTCGAAGGCGTGGGCCGCCTGGTCAACCGTATTGTCAGTGAAACGGAGTTTTTCTCCGCGCGCAAAGAGGCTTGAGCACCATGATCAAACACTGGATCAACGGCCGTGAGGTCGAAAGCAAAGACACCTTTATCAACTACAACCCGGCCACCGGCGAGGCCATCGGTGAAGTGGCCAGCGGCGGTGCCGAAGAAGTCGCGCAGGCCGTGGCGGCGGCCAAGGCCGCGTTCCCCAAGTGGGCCAATACGCCGGCCAAAGAGCGCGCGCGCTTGATGCGCAAGCTAGGCGAGCTGATCGAACAGAACGTGCCACACCTGGCCGAGCTGGAAACCCTGGACACCGGCCTGCCGATCCACCAGACCAAGAACGTGTTGATCCCGCGTGCCTCGCACAACTTCGATTTCTTCGCTGAAGTCTGCACCCGCATGGACGGCCACACCTACCCGGTGGACGACCAGATGCTCAATTACACCCTGTACCAGCCAGTGGGCGTGTGCGGGCTGGTGTCGCCCTGGAACGTGCCGTTCATGACCGCCACCTGGAAGACCGCGCCGTGCCTGGCGCTGGGCAATACGGCGGTGTTGAAGATGTCGGAACTGTCGCCGCTGACCGCCAATGAACTGGGGCGCCTGGCGGTGGAAGCCGGAATTCCCAACGGCGTGCTCAATGTGATCCAGGGCTACGGCGCCACCGCTGGCGATGCACTGGTGCGCCACCCGGACGTGCGGGCGATTTCCTTTACCGGGGGCACCGCCACCGGTAAGAAAATCATGCAGAGCGCCGGCCTGAAAAAGTACTCCATGGAACTGGGGGGCAAGTCGCCGGTGCTGATTTTCGAAGACGCCGATCTGGAACGCGCCCTCGACGCCGCGTTGTTCACGATCTTTTCCCTCAACGGCGAGCGCTGCACCGCCGGCAGCCGCATCTTCATCCAGGAAAGCGTCTACCCGCGATTTGTCGCCGAGTTCGCGGCGCGAGCCAAGCGCTTGATCGTCGGCGACCCCCAGGACCCGAAGACCCAGGTCGGCTCGATGATCACCCAGGCCCATTACGACAAGGTCACCGGCTACATCAAGATCGGCCTGGAGGAAGGCGCCACGCTGCTGGCTGGCGGCCTGGAACGCCCGGCCAACCTGCCGGCGCACCTGAGCCGCGGCCAGTTTATCCAGCCGACGGTGTTTGCCGACGTGAACAACCGGATGCGCATCGCCCAGGAAGAAATCTTCGGCCCGGTGGTGTGCCTGATTCCGTTCAAGGATGAAGCCGAGGCACTGCAACTGGCCAACGACACCGAATACGGGCTGGCCTCCTACATCTGGACCCAGGACATCGGCAAGGCCCACCGCCTGGCGCGCGGTATCGAAGCGGGCATGGTATTTATCAACAGCCAGAACGTACGGGATTTGCGCCAGCCGTTTGGCGGGGTCAAAGGCTCGGGCACCGGGCGTGAAGGCGGCCAGTACAGCTTCGAAGTGTTTGCCGAGATCAAGAACGTGTGTATTTCCATGGGCAGTCATCACATTCCGCGCTGGGGCGTGTAGCCCAGGCTCAAACAAGCCTCCTGTGGGAGCCGGGCTTGCCCGCGATGCAGACACCGCGGTCCTTCAGCCGTACCGAGCCGATGCCATCGCAGGCAAGCCAGCTCCCACAGGGACCTCACAGGCCATACAAGAATAATTATTCAGGAGAGTCATCATGGGCGAAGTGGTTCTGGCAGCGAAGATCTGCCACGTACCGTCGATGTACCTGTCGGAACTGCCCGGCAAGCATCACGGCTGTCGCGAAGCGGCGATTGCCGGGCACAAGGAGATCGGCCGGCGTGCCCGCGAACTCGGGGCAGACACTGCGGTAGTGTTCGACGTGCACTGGCTGGTCAACAGCGGCTACCACGTCAATTGCGGCGAGCAGTTCCAGGGCACCTACACCAGCAACGAACTGCCGCACTTCATCAAGAACATGGACTACGCCTACCCCGGCTGCCCTGAACTGGGTGAGCTGATCGCCGCCGAAGCCAATCTGGCTGGCGTGCGCAGCATGGCCCACAACATCCCGAGCCTGGAGCTGGAATACGGCACCCTGGTGCCCATGCGCTACATGCATATGGGCGTGCCCGACGCAGAAAAATTCAAAGTCATTTCCATCGCTGCCTGGTGCGCCTGGCATCGCCTGGAAGACAGTTTTGCCTTCGGCGCCGCCGTGCGCCGGGCGATTGAAAAGAGCGATCGCAAGGTACTGGTGCTGGCGTCCGGCTCGCTGTCCCATCGGTTCTCGGACGACCGCGAGGCTGAGGCGAATATCCACAACTGGACCCGCGAATTCGACAAGCAGGTGGACCTGCATGTCGTGCAAATGTGGAAGCAAGGCCGCTTCAAGGAGTTCTGCGCCATGTTGCCCGACTACGCCGAACACTGTTTTGGCGAAGGCAAGATGCACGACACCGCCATGCTCCTGGGCCTGCTGGGTGGGCCGGACTATGCCAAGCCGGCCGAGATCATCACGCCGCCGTTCGGCAGTTCGGGCACCGGCCAGATCAACGCGATTTTCCCGCTTTAACCCTGGGAGAGCCCCATGCCGCACTTTATCGCTGAGTACACCGACAACCTCGAACAGCAGGCCGACTTGCCCGGCCTGTTTGAAAAAGTCCACCGCGTGCTGGGCGACAGCGGTGTGTTTCCGCTGGGCGGCATTCGCAGTCGCGGCGTACGCCTGGACACCTGGCGCATGGCCGACGGCAAGCATGACTATGCCTTTGTGCACATGACCCTCAAGGTCGGCCATGGCCGCGACCTGACCACGCGCGAGGCCGTCGCCCAAGCGGTGTTCGCGGTGATCATCGCGCACTTCGCCGAGCTGCAGGCACAGCGCTTGCTCGCGTTGTCGTTCGAGATGATCGAGCTGCACCCGCAGCTCAACTTCAAGCAGAACAATGTGCACGCGTTCCTGAACAACGCGGCGAGCTGAAACGACCCCGGCTCCTACAACTACAAGAAGAACACCATCATGAGCACAGCCCATTCCACTGCAAGCCTGCGGCTTGCCGAGCACGACCGCACCCATCGTTTGGTGACCTGGCGCCTGATGCCCTTGTTGCTGGTGTGTTACCTGTTCGCCCATCTGGACCGCATCAACATCGGCTTTGCCAAGATGCAGATGAGCAGCGACCTGCACTTCAGCGACACCGTGTATGGCTTTGGCGCCGGTCTGTTCTTCATCGCCTATGCACTGTTCGGCGTGCCCAGCAACATTGCCCTGGACCGCGTCGGGCCACGGCGCTGGATCGCCTGCCTGATGGTGGTGTGGGGCCTGCTCTCCACCGGCATGTTGTGGGTGGAGAGCGCGCGCGGGTTCTACGTGCTGCGCTTTCTACTGGGGGTGGCCGAGGCCGGGTTTTTTCCGGGGATCCTGGTATTCCTGAACCGCTGGTACCCGGCGCGCCGTCGCGCCCAGGTCACCGCCTTGTTTGCCATTGCCGTGCCTATGGCCGGGGTGTTGGGCGGGCCGATTTCCGGGGCGATCCTGGAGAACTTCCACGACGTCGGCAGCCTGCGCGGCTGGCAATGGATGTTCCTGATCGAAGGCGCGCCCGTGGTGCTGCTGGGGCTGGTGGTGCTCAAGTGGTTGCCGGACAGTTTCGAGTCGGTGCACTGGCTGACTGCCGAGCAAAAACAGCAACTACGTACCCAACTGAGCAACGAGGAACAGCGCAAGACCATCACCTCGTTCGGCGGCATCCTGCGTGACCCGCAGGTGTGGCTGCTGGTGGCCGTGTACTTTGCGGTGATGCTGGCGGTCAACACCCTGGCGTTCTGGATGCCCACCCTGATCCACGGCGCCGGCATCGGCCGCGACAGCCAGGTCGGCTTGCTCAGCGCCGTGCCGTATCTGGCCGGTTGCTTCTTTATGCTCGGCTGTGGGCGCTCGTCCGACCGCCACCGCGAGCGCCGCTGGCACCTGTGCGTGCCATTGCTGATGGCGGCGCTCGGCATCGCCGTGGCGGGCCTGGCGCCCGCCAATGCGCTGCTGGTGATGGGCGGGCTGGTGGTCGCCGGCATGGGCGCCAGTGCCGCGCTGCCGATGTTCTGGCAACTGCCGCCGGCGTTTCTCTCCCACACCACCCAGGCCGCGGGCATCGCCATGATCAGTTCGTTCGGCAGCATCGCGGCGTTCCTCGCGCCCTACCTGATCGGCTGGATGCGCGACGCCACCCAGAGCGCCAGCCTGGCCCTGTACGTACTCGCGCTGTTTATCGCCCTCGGTGGCTTGCTGGTGCTGCGCACCCAGGCCGCCATCGTCAACCCACACTAGAGACCGTTGCCATGCTCGACTCCCAGCAAATCCTTGCGGCCGCCGCCCACCTGGACCGCGCCGAACGCAGCCGCGAACAGGTGCGCCAGTTTTCCCTCGACTACCCCGATATGACGATCGACGACGCCTACGCCATCCAGCGTGAATGGGTCGCGCAGAAGATCAAGGACGGGCGCACGCTCAAGGGCCACAAGATCGGCCTCACGTCACGGGCCATGCAGGTGTCGTCGAATATCACCGAACCCGATTACGGTGCCCTGCTCGACGACATGTTTTTCGACGAAGGCAGCGACATTCCCTTCGAGCGTTTCATCGTGCCACGGGTGGAGGTGGAACTGGCCTTCATTCTCGGAAAACCGCTCAAGGGGCCTAACTGCACGGTGTTCGATGTGCTCGACGCCACCGAATGGGTAATCCCCGCGCTGGAAATCATCGACGCCCGCATCCAGCAGGTCGACCCGCACACCAACGCCACCCGCAAGGTATTCGACACCATCTCCGACAACGCCGCCAACGCCGGTGTGGTGCTCGGTGGCCGTGCGGTGCGCCCCACCGAGATCGACCTGCGCAAAGTGCCGGCGGTGTTGTATCGCAATGGAGTGATCGAAGAGTCCGGGGTGTCGGCGGCGGTGCTCAACCACCCGGCCAAGGGCGTGGCGTGGCTGGCCAACAAGCTGGCGCCCTATGACGTCACCCTGCTGCCCGGCCAAGTGATTCTCGGCGGTTCGTTTACCCGCCCGGTGGCGGCCCGCCCTGGCGATACCTTCCACGTCGACTACGACCTGCTCGGCTCGATTGCCTGCCGCTTCGTCTGAACCCAGGAGTGCTGTCATGGACATGCCTGTCAACCGCTTCAAGCAACGCCTGCACAACCGCGAAGTACAGATCGGCCTGTGGCTCGGCCTTGCCAACGCCTACTGCGCGGAACTGGCGGCCAACGCCGGTTTCGACTGGCTGCTGATCGACGGCGAACATGCGCCCAACCACCTGCCGGGGATGCTCGCGCAATTACAGGCCATCGCGCCCTACCCCAGCCAGGCGTTGATTCGCCCGGTGATCGGCGACACGGCGCTGATCAAACAACTGCTGGATATCGGCGCCCAGACGCTGCTGGTACCCATGGTCGAAAACGCCGCCCAGGCCCAAGAACGGGTGCGCGCCCTGCGCTACCCGCCCCAGGGTATTCGCGGGGTCGGCAGCGCCCTGGCCCGTGCCTCGCGCTGGAACAGCATCGCCGATTACCTCGACCAGGCCGACGCGCAGATGTGCCTGCTGGTGCAGATTGAGAATGCCGAGGGCCTGGCCAATCTGGACGCCATCGCCGCCGTCGAAGGCGTGGATGGGGTGTTTATCGGCCCGGCAGATTTGAGCGCGTCCATGGGCCACCGGGGTAACCCGGGGCACCCGCAGGTACAGGCGGCGATTGAGGACGCCATCGTGCGTATCGTCAAGGCGGGTAAGGCCGCAGGGATTCTCAGTGCAGATGAAAATCTCGCACGACGCTATATCGAGTTGGGGGCGACGTTCGTGGCGGTGGGGGTGGATACCACGGTGTTGATGCGGGGGCTGCAAAGCCTGGCCGGGAAGTTCAAAGATATTCCACAGGCCACCACCACTGGCGCAGTGTATTGATATCCCCTGTGGGAGCGGGCTTGCTCGCGAATGCGGCGTGTCAGTCAGCAGATTCATTGACGGATATACCGCATTCGCGAGCAAGCCCGCTCCCACATTTTGATCGGTGGTGATTCAGCTGTTGGTTTATCGCTTGATGTTCTTCAAGTCATCCAGCAACCCCAACAAGGTCTGGAATTTCTCTTCGCCAAACTGATCCTGCAAGCGCTGGTAGTTGGCCTCCATGCACTGGCTCATGGACTCAAAACTCGCTTTGCCCTTGTCCGCCAGGGTAATCAGCACCCGGCGCTGGTCCTGTTCGGCCTTTCGCCGGTGCACCATGCCGGCCGCTTCCATGCGCACCAGCACGCCGGTCATGCTCGGCTTGAGGATGCAGGCCAGTTCCGCCAGTTGGTAGATCTCCAACTCTCCATGCTGTTCAAGGATGCGGATGATGCGCCATTGCTGTTCGGTCAGGCCGTGTTCATTCAGGGAAGGACGGAAAAAACTCATCGCGGCCTCGCGCGCTTGCAGCAAGGCCAGGGTCAGGGATTGTCGAGGTGTGGACATAGGGCTCAGGGTCACGAAGTATTTAGTTAATAGTTTAACGAAACTCTAACATTCCCGGCCGGCGAGCGCGCTATAACTTGTAGGTGCCCTCGCCCGTGGCGCGCTGAATCAAAAAACCGGGCACGCAGGATCAAGACTTCCAGCCCGCCAGGGGCCCTAATGGAGGCATCCGCTTTAGCGCCTTCCTTCACTTTTTCAGGCTGCGCCATGATCAACATCGAAACCCCCACGTACTACACCGCCACCAAAAAATACAACCTCAGCTTTCCCACCCTGGAACAGGATATCGACGCAGACGTCGTGGTCATCGGCGGCGGCTTTTCCGGGATCAACACGGCCCTTGAGCTGGCGGAAAAAGGCATCACTAACATTGTGGTGCTCGAAGCGCGCTACCTGGGCTTTGGCGGCACGGGCCGCAACGGTGGGCAGATCATGGCGGGCATCGGCCATGACCTGGAGAAGATCAAGAAGGACGTGGGCGAAGACGGGCTGCGCCAAGTGTTCGAGATCAGCGACCTGGGCGCCGACATCATCAAGAACCGCATCGCCAAGTACAACATCGATGCAGACTTTTGCCACGGCTACGGCTACATGGGCTTCAACGCCCGCCAGGAAAAAACCCTGCGCGCCTGGGAGAAAGACTTCAAGTCGATCAACAGCCAGCACGAAATCCGCTTTCTCGGCGGCTCCGATGTGCAGCAGATCATCGGCTCCACCGCCTACACCAGCGCCCTGTTGCACATGGGTGGCGGGCATGTGCATTCGCTGAACCTGTTGCTGGGCGAAGCTACCGCACTGGCCAGCCATGGCGTGAAGATCTTCGAGAACAGCCCGGCGCTGGAAGTCAGCTACGGCGAGCGCATCACCGTGCGCACCGGTCGCGGTTCGGTACGCGCCAGCAAGTTGCTGTGGGCCTGTGACAGCTTTCTCAACAAGCTGGAGCCAGAACTGCACCGCTCGACCATCAACACCTACGCGTTCCAGATGATGACCGAGCCGTTGTCCGAGGAGTTGATCCAGCGCATCAGCCCAATCCGTGGGGCCTACAGCGACATCCGCCCAGTGATCGACTACTACCGCGTCACCAACGAGAACCGCCTGCTGTTCGGCGCCGCCACGCCTTTGGTGGAGCACATTCCCGGCGACCTGAAAGCCTGGAACCGTCACCTGATGCTGAAGATTTTCCCCTACCTCAAGGACGTGAAAATCGACTTGGCCTGGGGCGGCCCGATGGCGTGCAGCCCGAACCTGTTCCCGCAAGTGGGCACCTTGCCGGGGCGCAGCAATGCGTTTTTCGTGCAGGGCTATTCCGGCTTTGGCGTCACGCCCAGCCACATCATCTGCAAGGTACTGGCCGAAGGCATGAGCGAAGGCTCGGCGCGTTATGACCTGGTCAGCTCGATTCACCGCCCCACCATCATCGGCAAGGACGCGATTCGCCCCCTGCTGCTGACGGCGGGCAAATCCTGGCACCAATTATCCGGCTACTGGAACGGTCGCCGCTAACCCCTGTAGGAGCGGGCTTGCCCGCGAAGAACGTCAACGATAACGCGGGCCTTCAGGTAAATCGCGGTGCCCAGACGTTCTTCGCGAGCAAGCTCGCTCCTACAAAAATCTCGTACTTATCGGAGCATCTGCCATGACACTTACCACCCTGAAACACAACGTCCAGCTGTCGGAACTCGACGCCTGGGGCACCGTGGCCGACCTCGGCTCGCAAATCCTCGAAGGCGAAGTACGCGCCTTCGGCAAGATGACCTTTGGCGCGCCCACCGATGCGGTCAGCAGTGCGTACTTCGGCACGACCCAGGGCAAGTTCCGCATGGTTTACCCGTTCGCCGAACAGGCCACGATAGTCACCGGCGAAGTGGTGCTGACCGACGAGTCCACCGGCCAATCCACCCGCTACAAGGCCGGTGACAGCTGGTTCGTGACCAAGGGCACGCCCGTGCTGTGGGAAGTGGTCAGCGAGAGTTTCGTCAAACACTACTTCGCCGTCGTGTAAGGGAGGGGTTGCCATGTCGAATTCATCTGACTGGATCACCGTAGGCGCCCTGGCTGAGGGGTTTGCACCTGAGGCCTTCATCCTGCCGAACCTGGCCGACCTGGCCGGCCAGACCTTCACCCTGCACTTTGCCAATGGCTGGCAGATCGAACACCGCTTCGAACAGGAACGCCTGGCCTGGCACGCCGCCGATGGCCACTCCAGCGGCAGCGCCGCCTACCGCGCCAGCTCGATTCGCCCGGGCCTGTACCTGGTGGACTTTATCAAGCACGAGGCCGGGCAAAGCTGGTCGATCAGCCTGGTGCTGGACACACCAAATGCCTCCTTTACCGCGGTGATTGGCCGTATGCCGGAACCAGCAGAGACCCACGAAGGCCTTTACCACCGCGCCCTGGCCGGCAAACCGCTGACCTCGGTACAGGTTGACTTCCTCCATGGCAGCCTCGACCGGCCGTGGCAGAACGGCCACTGCCTGCACGCCCCCACCGACGAGTTGGTCGGCCTGCGCAACCACTATCGCTACAGCCCCAGCGAGGTCTACGAGCACATCTACCTCAACCCGCAATTCTACGCCTGGCAATGCCTTGAGGGCGTGGAGAAAGGCCTGTGCGACACCGACCGCTGCCATTACTACAAGATCGCCGAACAGCTGTACCTGTTCGTCTGGCAGGAGAAGATCGTACCGACCCTCGGCCTGGTGCTGATCGACCTGCAACAGCACCGCAGCGACGGCAAGATCTTCGGCTATGCCGGGACGTCCTTCGACGCGCTGTCGAACTTCCCGATCAGTTCCTATTGCCAGGTGCTCAACCGCACGGAGTATCCCCGTGACTGAGCCGCGCACGGTGGTGATCACCGGGGCCGGCACCGGCATCGGCGCTGCCTGCGCACGCTTGTACGCACAGGAAGGCGCACGGCTGGTGCTGATCGGTCGGCGTCGTGAGCCCCTGGAACAGGTGGCGCAGGACACCGGCGGGCTGATCCTGGTGGGCGATGCCGCCTGCCCGGACACCTGGGACGGCTTTATCCAGCAAATCCGCAGCCACTGCGGGCGCCTCGATGTGCTGCTGGCCTGTGCCGGTGGCCACGGGCTAGGCAGCGCGACCCAGACCAGCCCGGCCACCTGGGAAGGCGCGCTGCGCAGCAACCTCGACAGTGCGTTCTACAGCGCCCGCGCCTGCCTGCCGCTGTTGCAGGAAAGCGCCGGGAACATGGTGCTGATTGGTTCCATCGCCTCATTGGCGGCAGGCCCCGAGGTGTGTGGCTACACCACCGCCAAGCATGCGCTGCTCGGGCTCAACCGCTCGCTGGCCCGTGATTATGGCCCCCATGGCGTGCGCGTGAACGCGGTGTGCCCAGGCTGGGTGCACACGCCGATGGCCGACGCGGAGATGCGGCCTTTGATGGAGGCGTACGGCGAGAGCTTGCAGCAGGCCTATGCACGGGTGTGTGCCGATGTCCCGCTGCGGCGCGCCGCCCGTGCCGACGAGATCGCCAAGGTGTGCCGCTTCCTGGCCAGCGACGACGCCTCGATCATTACCGGCGCCACGTTGGTGGCGGACGGTGGGGCCAGCATCGTCGACGTGCCGACGCTGGCGTTTACGCGCCTGGAGCCTGCCCATGACGAATGACCTGGATTTCAGCGGCCAGGTCGTGCTGGTCACCGGCGGCGCCCAGGGCATTGGCCTGGGCATCGTCCAGGCCTTTGCCCAACGCGGTGCGCGGGTGGTGATTGCTGACCGTCTGCTTGAACAGGCTGAAGCCGTGGCTGCCCGGTTGTGCGCACAGGGGCATCAAGTTGAAGCCGTTGGCGTTGACCTGGCGGATGCCAAAGCGGTGTTTGCTTGCGTCCAAGGCTTGGCGCAACTGGATGTACTGGTGCACAACGCCGGGTACTTTCCGCTGACCGCCTTTGCCGACATCACCCCAACGATCCTGGAGCGCACCCTGGCGGTGAACCTGTCGGCGCTGTTCTGGCTGACCCAGGCGGCGTTGCCGAGGTTTCGCGAGCAAGGCCGGGGCTGCGTGCTGGTGACGTCTTCAGTCACCGGCAACCGGGTGGGTTACCCGGGGCTGAGCCACTATGCGGCGTCCAAGGCCGGGGTGAATGGGTTTATCCGCAATGCCGCGCTGGAGCTGGCGCCGTTGAATGTGCGGGTCAACGGCGTGGAGCCCGGCATGATCGCCACTCCGGCGATGGATAACCTGGGCGATGCGGCCGTGAATGACAGCATCGCCCGCCGTGTGCCGCTGGGGCGCCTGGGCGCGGCGGCGGATATTGCCGGGGCGATGGTGTTTCTGGCCTCTGACCTGGCGGGCTATATCACCGGGCAGACGCTGGTGGTGGACGGTGGCGCGACGCTGCCCGAAATCTGAAACCCGATCATTCCCACGCTCTGCGTGGGAATGCATCCTGTGACGCTTCGCGTCACGACTTCTGGAGCGGGACGCGGAGCGTCCGGGGCGGCGTTCCCACGCAGAGCGTGGGAACGATCACGAGGAGCTGTTTATGCCCCCACCGCCTGCAACCGGCTGGAACGAAACTCCTTGGGCGACACCTCGAACTGCTTCTTGAACGACCGACTGAAATGCGCCGAGTCGGTAAAGCCCCATTTGTACGCAATCGAGGTGATCGACTCACTGCGCAGGAACGGGTTGGTCAAGTCATCCGCACTGCGCTTGAGCCGTGCGCGCTGGATATAGCGGCAGACGCTGTCGTCCTGTTCTTCAAACAGACGGTACAGATGCCGCACCGAAATATTCAGGCGGTTGGCCAGGCCGATCGGGCTCAGGCCTGGCTGGCTCAGGGACTCATCGATGACCTTTTGTACATAGCTGCGCAGGTTATTGCCGTGCAACGCAGCAACGCCCTCGCGACACTCATCGCCCTGCTCCAACGCCGACCCCAACAGCGAGACGAAGGCCGCTTGCAGCGCTTCCACTTGCGTGGCGTCTTCGTCGGAATCGTCCTTGCACAGTTGGTCCATCAGCACATGCAGCATGCGCCCGCAGGCTTTGGTCGAGGAGATCTTGCCGAAGGCCCGTGCCTGGCCGCCCAGGTGCTTGCACACCGCACTGCGCGACAGGGACAACGAGGCGTGTTCGATCAGGCCGAAGGGGGTGATTTCGATGGAGCCCACCGAGTCCATCAACAGCATTTCTCCGGGGGCCAGTTGTACGGTCTGGTCGTTCTGGGTGATCTGGGAGTAGCCGCTGCGCTGGCTGACCAGGAAACATTCCTGGTCGTTGTCATGGTCGGCTTGGTGCGTCGGGCGTTTGATCAGCCCGGCGTTGGTGCGCAGGATGGCCAGGCCACGCGACAGGTTGTGGATCTCGCCGATAAACAGCGAACGGTTGAAAGCCAGCTGAGTATCGAAGTGGCCGCACGCGGCGCGCAGTTCGCGGTTCCAGCTGTCGAGCCCGTCGGGTGCATGCTGTGGGATGCTCATGGGGTGTCTCCGCAGTGGCGTTATTCTTGTTGTTCTGCGCAATAGTTAACATGTTATCTATATGCACGCAACAACAACCTGTTTGCCCTTTGCAGAAGCACTAATGGTGCCAATCAGAGATTCGACAGTACCCTGTGCAGGCCGACCAATGTGGCGAGCAAATGCTCGCGTTGTGCACGGCTTAGCGCAATGTAGCGCCGAAACGCCGGCATGCGGTTGACCACCTCGCTGCCGCCCATATGCTCCAGGCGAACGCACCATTGCCGGTCGTGCAGCTCGATGCGCAGGCGCTTGAAATCCAGCGGCATTAACGCTTGGAACAACGTGCTGTCAGCCAGCAGACGCGCCTGCAACTCACGGCCCAGTGCCTGATTGCCAGAGCGGCGCCGCACATGAATGCCGCTGCGACGGATCGCGCCGCCATGGTGCACTTCGAAGCTGCCAGCGCCACCCGCTGCCGCGGGAGCGCGCAGGACATATTCGGTCAGCACCAGGTGCATCAACAACTGCGACTCGGTGCGCTCGACAATTTCGAAGGCCACACCGTCCACTTCAAGGGTTGCCAGGCCCAGATCACGCCGCAGGTGGGCCAGGGTCACCCCCGGCCGATACCCACTGGGTGCGCGGTCAGCACGAAACAGCTCAAACAGTTTTTGCCGCAAGGTCGCTATAACTTGCATGGGCGTGCCCCGGTTCGTGATTGAATTCCTTGGCCAACACCTCCTCTACGCAGGCGGGCTTGAAGGGGTTGACCTTCTGCACCACCAGGGTCCAGAACAGCGCGTAGGTGGCCGTCACGCCGAGCATCACGCCAAACGGCACGTAGATGTCCGCCGGGTTCATGCCGGGCGGGGTGATAAACCACATGCCCAACAGAATGCCGATGCTGGAGACGATCTGCGGCAGCGGGAACCACGGCGAGCGATAGGCGCGGGGCAAGTCCGGACGCCGAATGCGCAGGATCACCACCGACAGCGTCACCAACAGGTAAGCGAAACTCCAGGCACACACCGCCGCCAGCACCAGGTGCATGATGTTGTCGGTGTTGCCGCCCAGGTACAGCGCGTGCAGGCACGGGATCAACATGGCCACCAGGATGCACAACAGCGGCGTCTTGAAGCGCGGATGCAGGTAGGTGAACACCTTGGGCAGGGCGCCATCCACTGCCATGCCGTAGAGAATGCGCGGCACGCCGGCCATCAGGGTATTGATGGTCGCAGCGCCAGCGAACAGAAAACCGATGCCCAGCCACAACGGGCCGATCTGCCCCATCACCTGTTCGGCGAACCGGGGAATGGCCATGGGTGTGTCCAACAGGTGCACCCCCGAAGCTGCGTCGAGCACCACGTTCTCCACCTGGCGTTTCATCGCCGCGCCATAGATGAACATGCAGGTGGCCACGCCCATCAGCCCGAGCATCATCGCCCGTGGCATCACCTTGGCCGATTGGCGCAGGTCCGGCGCCAGCGGGGTGACGAACTCGCAGCCCACGAACATGAACATCGCCATGCCCACCAGCGACAGCACGGTAACCAGGTCGGTGCCCACCAACGACTCGCCGAACCAGCCCTCCAACTGCACCGCCGGCGCGGCGATCAGGCCCAGTACGCCGAACACCATCAGGGTGGTCCACATGCCGAAGGTCAGGATGATCTCGGCGCGGCCAAATGCGCTGACGCCAAAAGCATTCAGCACGCCGAACACCAGTACGAAACCGACGCCCAGCAACCACGAGCCGCCGGCCGACTCTGCCAGGGTATTGAGGTGTTCGAAGTTCACCAGGGCCATGACCCCGGCGAGGATAGTTTCGGCGGTGCCGGCGAACACATGCACGATCAGGTAGGCCGACAAGGTCCCGGTGATCGCAAAGAACCTACCCATGCCACAGTTGATGTAGTCGTACACAGAACCGGTGGTAGGCAGTATCGACGCGGCCTCGGCGAAGGTGGTGGCCTGGGCCAGCATCATCACCACGGCGAGCAGCATCGCCAGGGCAAAGGCGCTGCCGCCGATGCCGAAACCCATGGTGGCGGTGAGGATCACCGGGCTGGCCATGATCAGGCCGATGGTGCTGGCCAACGCAGTGGGAAAACCTACCGTGCCCCGGTTGAGGTGTGCGGTGAGTCGGTCGTTGATCGACATGGAGGGGTCCTCGAAGCGGTTTTTTTTAATGTGTCGGCACTCTGCGCCCCACTCCCGTTGATCGTCTTGCCCCTGTCTGCCGCCGGTTTTGTTGCTGCCTGCCAGGGCGTGTGGCCTGGCGGCCAGAGTCAATTGCCTGGCACGCAGGGAAAAGACTTGGCCTCATACCGCTCGCCCTAATGCGCCCTCACTCTTAACCAAGATGGGGTCAATAACAATGGAGCACACACTGAAAAACCGCCGCCTGCGCCAGACGGTCGGCCTGGGCGTGGCACTGCTGGTGGGCCAGGCGCAGGCCATCGAGTTGTATGCAGACGCCGACACTCAGGTCACCGGCAACTTCCTCGCCGTGTACGGTATGTTCAATAGCCCGAAGAACTACGATGGGCGCAGCGGCGGCTCCACCTGGCGTGAGGCGTTCATCAAGTACGGCCTGAGCGTTGACCAGAGCCTGGGCAACCTGGGCGGTGTGTATGGCACGGCCAACCTGGTGAGTTCCGGTACCTGGGGCGATGGCGACGCATCCGGGCTGACCAACGGCACCGAGCGCACCACCAAGTTTGACGAAGCCTTCGCCGGCTGGCGGTCCGGGGAGCTGTTCCCGGTGTTGGGCAAGGACGGTGTGGACCTGTCGTTTGGCCGCCAGATCATCATGTTGGGCGACGGTTTTATCCTTAACGACGATGGCCCCAACCTGGGCAACGGTGTGGGCGACGGCGAGTTCAATCGCGGCGGCGCCTACTACATCGCCGCGCGCCATGCCTTCGATAAGACGGCGGTGATTCGCCTGGGTGGCAAGGACGGCGTACATGGCAGCCTGATGTGGATCAAATCCGACAACCGCGCCCAGGCCCTCACCGAAATGGCCGCCGGTACCCTGGAATACAGTGCCGCGCCGGGTACCCTGGGGCTGACCTATATTCACGGCATCGATGTGGATGAGCGCTTCGCCACCGACCTGCAGCGCCAGCGCAAAGGCATGAACCTCTACAGCCTGCGCGGCGCCGGCAATGCCGGTATCGACAACGCGCACTTCGCCTTCGAACTGGCGCGCCAAAGCCGTCGTGACGGCCAGGAAAATGCCGGCTACGCCGAAGCCGGTTACACCTTCACCAACCTGCCGTGGTCACCGGACCTGACCTACCGCTACGCCCGTTATTCGAAGAACTGGGACGGCATGTTCTCAGGCTTCAACCGTGGCTACGGCACCTGGGTGCAGGGCGAAGTAGCGGGCAACTATTCCGGCCCCTTCAACAGCAACACCGCCGTGCAGCACGTGGCGCTCAAGGTCAAGCCACTGGAGAACGTCACGCTTGGGGCGCTGTTCTTCGACTACAACACCGTCAGCACCCGCGGCCAATTGAACCTGGATGGCCGCGAACTGGACCTGTATGCCGAATGGGCCGTCAACGAGCACCTGATCATCACGCCGCTGCTCGGCCTGTACAAACCGAATAAATCAGCCGAAAACGGCGGCAATCAGATCGGCGGCAACGGCACCAATGTCTACAGCCAACTGGTGGTCGCCGTGCCGTTCTAAACCGCCTCGGGCGCGCACGGAGGCAGCGCCCGGACCTCGGCATAGGCGCCCTGATGATAGAGCAGCGGCGCACGGCCAAAATCATCAAAGGCCACCACCTTGCCGATCATGATCCAATGGTCGCCGCCGTCCACCTGCTGGTATTTCTCACAGTGAAAACGCGCCGAGCAATCGGCGAATACCGGCGAGCCTCCCTCCCCCGGCTCGTATTCGATCAGGGCGAAGCGGTCTTCACGGGGGCGCGCGAAATTGTTGGATAGATGCACCTGGTCCGCCGCCAACACATTCACGGCAAAGTGGCTGGCCTCCTCGAACACGGCATGGCTATTGGAGCGTTTGTCGATGCTCCACAGCACCAGCGGCGGGTCGAGGGACACCGAGTTGAAACTGTTGGCCGTCACGCCCACCTTGCGCCCGGAGGCGGTGGCGGCGGTGACCACGGTCACGCCGGTGGCAAAATTGCCCAAGGCGCGACGAAAGGCCCGTGGGTCGAATACGTCAGACATGCAAGACTCCCGGGTGGCCTCTATGGGCCGCCCTGATTGTTGTAGGGAAAACGCAGCTACACCATGCTCGGGTCGGGTTCCAGGCCCATCAGCTCACGGCCAAGGATTTGCGCGCACACGTCATAGTCGGTGTAGGCATGCGCGCCGGTCATGTGGGCATCGCGGAACAGGCGCTGCATTTCGTTGTGTTCGAACCAGGCATTGCCACCGGCGGCGGCGAACAGGCGGTCTACCGCTTCGATGCACATCTTGGTGGCGTAGGCCTGGTTGGTGCGCCAGAACGCCAGGGTTTCTCGCGCGGGGTAGCGGTGGGCAGCGCTGTGTTCGGCGTGGTCTTGCCAGGTTTTCTCCAAAAACGCCCGAGCGGCGGCCACCTGGTGGGTGGACTCGGCCAAGCGCATCAGCGCCGGGGTCGCTGCGCCAACGGCAGCACCGGTGTAGGCGCGCACACGGTTTTTGGTTTTTTCGCGGAACACCTCCAGCATGCGCTCGGCCACGCCGAGGCTGACGGTGGAAAAGCCACTGGCGAAATACGGCCGATACGGCGCGTAGAAAATCTGACTGTCTGGGTACAGACCAAAGCCTGCGGACTTGCCTTCCATCATGTCCTTGGCCTTCTGGATCCGGTGCTCGGGCACCCAGGCGTTGTCGATGATCAGGGTCTTGGTGCCGCTGCCTTTCATGCCGGCCGCGAACCAGTCATCGCGAATCTGATAGTCACTGCGCGGCAGGACGGCAAAGCAGTAATCCTGGGTGCCTTCGGCATTCTGGCGACGGCAGCCGACAATCGCCCACTCGCCATGGTCACAGCCGCTGCTCCAGCCCATCTCGCCACTGAAGTACACGCCACCCTCGCCCTCGGTCACCCGGCCGAACGGCGCAATACTGCTGCTGGCCGTGGCATCCGGGTTGGCGCCCCAGATCTCCTCCTGCAACTGCGCCGAGAACAGCGCCAGTTGATGGCTGTGGGTACACAACAAACTCATGGCCCAGGCGGTGCTGGCGCAACTGCCGGCGAGCAAGGCGATGCAGTCGGCGAATTCGGGCAGCGACAGTTCCAGGCCACCGAATGCCTTGGGCTGGAAGGCGCGGTGCAGGCCGATGCTTTTGAGCAGCGCGATATTCTCATCCGGCACCTGGCGCAGCTGTTCGGCACGGCTGGCGTTCGCGGCAATGGCAGGCAGAAGAGGCTTGAGGTCTTCGAGGAGCGGGTTTGGCTTTTTCATGGACGGCCCTGCTTATTATTGGAAGTCCGGCAGGCGCTCCGAATCGTGGAACGGCGCGGGATGCAGGGCCAGTATCGAACGGCTTGCGCCGGCACAACATGCACGTTCGGCAGGCAAGGTTGTACTTTTCACAGGCACGGCAGGCACAGGCATAAAACCTGGCAGGCACAGTCAAGCCGCGTACCTGCGCGTTGGTTAACCTCGGGGTTTCTTTTGTGAACTGCCAGGAACCTGCCATGAGCGATATCCCGCTGCTGCCTCACGTCGAAGCCTTTTTGCGTCGCCGTCATGGGCTGTTTATCGACGGCGCCAGTGTGCGCAGCCACGCCGATGCACGCCTGAGCGTGACCAACCCCGCCACCGGCCAGGTGATCGCCGACGTGGCCGACGCAGACCTGGCGGATATCGACGCCGCGGTCGCTTGCGCCAACCGTGGTTTCCAGCTGTGGTCCCAGACCGCTCCCGCCATCCGTGGCAACGTGCTGCTGAAACTGGCCGACCTGCTGGAACACCATCGCGAAGAACTGGCGCAGATCGAAACCTGCCAGTCGGGAAAAATCATCCAGATTTCCCGCGCCTTTGAGGTCGACCAGGCCGCGCACTTCCTGCGCTACTACGCAGGCTGGGCCACCAAGCTCAGCGGCCAGACCCTCACGCCGTCGCTGCCTTCGTTCAATGGCGAGCGCTACACCGCCTTCACCTTGCGCGAACCGGTGGGCGTGGTGGTGGGCATTGTGCCGTGGAATTTCTCCACCATGATCGCCATCTGGAAGCTCGCCTCGGCGCTGGTGACCGGTTGCAGCATCATCATCAAGCCCAGCGAATTCACACCGCTGACCCTGCTGCGCATCGCCGAACTGGCCATCGACGCCGGGTTGCCGGCGGGGGTGCTCAATGTGCTGACCGGCGGCGGCCAAGTCGGCAAGGGGCTGGTGGAACACCCCGGCACGCACAAGGTGTCCTTCACCGGCTCAGTGCCCACCGGTATTGCAGTAGGCCGCAGTGCCATGGGCGCCGGGCTGACCCGCGCGACCCTGGAACTGGGTGGCAAGAACGCCGCCGGCTTCCTGCGCGACATGGATGTAGACAAAGCGGTGGATGGCATTATCGAAGCGGGTTTCCTGCACTCGGGGCAAATCTGCGCAGCGGCCGAACGTTTCTTCGTGCACCGCTCGCAAATCGACGCCGTGCTGGAAAAACTCAAGGCGCGTCTCAGCCGCCTGACCATCGGCTCGCCCCTGGATGAACACACCGAATTCGGCCCGGTGACCCACCAGCAACACCAACAAAAACTGCTCGGCTACTTCAACCAGGCCCGCGCCGAAAACAACACGATCATCCACGGCGGCCACCTCATCGACCGCCCCGGCTGCTACGTCGAACCCACCGTGATCCTCGCCAACCACCTGCACGACACCCTGCTCAACGAGGAGACCTTCGGCCCCATCGCCACCTTCCTGCCCTACGACAGCGAAGACGAACTGCTGGCCATGATGAACCACGGGCCCTACGGGTTGAGCGCCAGCCTGTGGACCAATGACCTGGGCAAGGCCCTGCGCATGATCCCGGCCGTCAAGGCCGGCACCCTGTGGGTGAACATGCACACCTTGCTCGACCCGGCAGTGCCGTTTGGTGGCAGCCGGTCTTCGGGATTAGGGCGGGAGTTTGGCAGTGCGTTCATTGAGGACTACACCGAGCTTAAGTCGGTGATGGTTCGGTATTAAGGGCTGAGTGCCGACGACCGGAATCAGGGCGCAGCTTTGGCGGGTGGGCCACGAAACAGGTTCCTGGAAATGATGTCGGCCTTCAGCATCTTGAGTTGCAGATGACGATTCACTGCGCCAACCCCTTCCATATAACGGGTGACATGGCGCTTCCACGTATCGACCAACACGAAGGGCGCCAAGCCAATTGCAACAAACGGAAAAATAACCAAACCGAAAAGGATTTTCATAAGTTCCAAGCACCCTTGCAAAAAATTCACAGGGCCCAAGGATTTTTCATAATGCAATTTCTTGGTCAACACGTCGGAAATCAGGTTCGTGCCGATGGCGGCGGTTACAAACGGGAAAACAAAGAGGAACAGGTTGGAGCGGTGTTTCACCTGGTCAAACAGAGCACCGCTGATTTTGCCTTTTTCGTGCAGTGACTGCGCCAGCCCATTGAATGCGTCGATAGAGACCACGGCACACGCGGCAATCGAAATCAGCGCAACGCCGGTCGCTACGACAACTTGCGGCGTGGTGTCTTTGTCGAGAATGAAGCCAATCACCGCCATCACCAACACAAAGGCCATCACCAAAAAGCCCAGTTGCACATCCAAGCCAAACAACAATTCGTAATTCATCCGTGAACCTCTCTATCAACACTAATTAAAATAACCAGCTGTCACTGATAAGGAATCAAGTGATCGTGCTCCAGATCCCGCATCAACTCGCTCAACATCTCGCTTTCGCTGCGGGGCTCGGTCATGGGGATGTACCAGGTCGTAGCTGTCCAACCACCACGCTTGTAAGCATAGGTTTTGAGCAGTTGCCCGTCCTTGAACAGCGAGCCGTGCAACTGGCGCTCGTAGGTGTAGGGCACTGGCACGGTCAACAGCGTCAACGCGCCAAGTATCGCCGGGAGCGCACCGGCCCCTTTACCGCCGCGTTGATCGACCAACAAGCTGTAGCCCGTCTTGCTGAAACCGCCATCCATAAAACTGAAGGCACCTGTGTCACGCAACAACTGGATAACTTCGCGTTGCGTCTGCTGTTCAAACCTCGACACGGGCGACGGCATCGTGACACTCATCGGCACGTAGGCACGCTCTGCCTTGTAATCCAACGGTTTGAGGGCGGTACCGCAACCACCGAGCAACAGCACGGCGGCCAGTAACGTAGTCCTGATCATTGTGCGTGCTCTTCGGGCAGCAGCCCGTCGCGCTGTACATCTTCGGCAAAAGCCCGTGCAACACGGTGACCGCTCTGTAGCTCCATCCCGCCAGGGCCATCCAGCAGCCAGGAATATTTGTGGGTGACGTTGCGGTAGCTGTACTGCTTGAGCTGCTTCCCATTGTGCTGCAGGGAGAACTCGGTGGTGGTGTCAATGCTCACGAACAGGGGCAGCAGAAACAGAGTTGCCGCGCTCAGCAGTACCACCGGGAAAGGCGGCATATCACGCTGAACGTTGTAGCGCACCCACACCGAGTAATCGTCCGCGTTGCCCCGGCCGCTTTCGACACTGCGAAACACCCCAGTCTCACGCAATTGGTTACGAATTTGTGCTGCATTAAGCGGGTCATCGATCATGACGTGGATCGGCTTGAGGTATTCCTTGCCATCCGGCAATGCACGCTCAGGAAGCGTATGGGTGGTTGCACACCCGGTCAGCAGCGCCAGGGCGCTGAACGTAATAAAACGGTTCATGGGCGTGTCTCGTGAAGGATGTTCTGGCCCGCCCCGGATGGCAGCGGCGCGATGATATAAGGGGCGGCGCTGCGATAATCCAGCGGCAACAACTCCAGAGCCGGCAGGCCCGCAACAGAGTGCCGCGCTAGCGGCTCATCGCGTCCTTGCTGGTCGCGCCAGCGGAAGGCACACAGCGAAGCGCCAAGGCATAACGAGCGAAATTCACCGAGGTAATAGGCGTTGCCGGCCTTCAGGCGCAGTGGCAGGTTGAATTTCTCTCGCGCCTGCACCGAGGTGTAGGTCGTCCCCAGAGTGGGTGAATAACTGCTGGAGAAAAACTGAAAATCATAGAACTCATAATCCGCAGGCTTGAGCGCCAACACGAATACACTGGCGGCACCGGCCGCATCCTTCACATCCTGAGGTGTTTGCCGACCGACGCCCACCCAGATCGCTGCGGCGCCAAACTCGGAACCGCGCTTGCGAAACAGTAAACGCTGATTAGGCGCAGGAGATGCGCTAAGGCTCTGCGGGCCGATTGATCCGACTACATAAGCGACCGGGTCCTGGGGGCCAGGTTGCAATGGCTGGCTAACCAGCGACGCAGACTGAGTACCGCAACCTGCCAGGGCTGACGTAATCAACAACAAGGCCAAAGGCCGAGAGAAGCGAGACATATCGAACCCTGAACGCAGGCAAAAAAAATAAACGGCAGGCGTCAGGAAAAATATGGGATGAGCCTTCCTGGCGCTGCGCCTCGCGTCACTGCGACGGGGGGCGAATGGTACGGGGGGAATCGCGGTTTGACTACAGATGATCAGCAGCATTTGTCAGCGCTCGGTGAAAGCCACTCATATCACCGCCTCCGCCTCAATCTCAATCAACCACTGCGGCAACGACAACCCGCTGACGATAATCCACGAAGACGGTGGCGGGTTGTGCGGGAAGCGCTCAAGTAGCGCATGGGCGATCGACGCTTGCTGCTCACGGGCAGACTCGACGATATACAGCCGCAGCATGATCACATGAGACAGGTCGCCACCGACCTCGGCCAGCACCTTTTCGATATTGTCCAACGCTGCGGCGGTCTGTTCGGCGATGCCGGGGCCGACCGTGTGCTCTTGAGCATCTACCCCCACCTGCCCCGACAGCATGATTCGCCGGCCCTCTGGCACTTCCATGGCCTGGCTGAAACCGTACTGCAGGGAGTTGAATACCGTCGTGGGATTAATAACCTTTCGTTGCATGACCAATCCTTGTTGTCAGTAGGAAAACAAGGCTAACCCAAAGGAATCGCTAAGGATGATGGTTCAACATCCAGCAACATGTTCGTGGGTGAAGCGCTGAACCTTGAGTGCCCGGCGGCCTGATGAAAACGCGCAAACCCGCCAGGCAATGACATTCCCCTGTGGGAGCCGTCGAGCTTTAGCGAGGCCGCGATAGCGGTGGGTCAGGCAATGAGTATGTTGACAGTGCCGCCGCCATCGCAGCCTCGCTAAAGCTCGACAGCTCCCACATTGGATCGGCTGTGTCTCAGTAGATAGTGATCCATGCTGGAACTTCACTGCTATCATCCAGCCACTACTTATGACATGGAGGTCGCTATGCACCAGGTAACAACCCTCGCTTGCTTACTGGTATGCGGCGCCCTCACCGGCTGCAGTATCACGCAAACCGTCACCCCCGTTCCCTCCTCAACTGTTCACTCGCCCGAAATCTGCATGATTCCCGCCGCAGGCTTGCGTGAAGGCTTCAATACGACTTACACCGCTCAATTACGCAGTAAGGGCTTTCAACCCCGCGAGTTGCCGCCAGGCGCCCCGCCCGCCAGTTGCGCGCTGTCGACCACTTATATCGGTACATGGAGCTGGGACATGGCGCTGTACATGAGCTTCGCCGATATTCAGGTGTTCGAGAACGGTCGAAGGGTCGGACAGGCGTTGTATGACTCAACTTCGGGTGGCGCCCGAATGGGCAAGTTCATCGACGCGCAAAGCAAAATCATCGAGATGACCAGTCAGCTGTTTCCCAATGCTGATTACGGCATGACTCGACGTCAGGCTGACCTTCTTCCCTAGAGCGAGCTCATCCACCTGCCTGCGCCACACTTCATACCACCTTCTGTAGGAGCGAGCTTGCTCGCGAAAAACCCACAGGCGCCGCACTTACTCAGGAAGCACGCGTTATCGTTGACGTTTTTCGCGAGCAAGCTCGCTCCTACATGGCATTATCGTGCCAGGCTACCAGGTGCCCATCGCCAGGCTGTGCGGTGAAAATTCAGCGAATTGCCAACGCAAGGCCAACGCTGCCGGGCGGCGGACCACATGTTCCACCGTCACCGTCCACAAGCGCTGCGCGCCTTCGAACTCAGCTACTTGCGGCCCGCTCAGGATCAACGAAGTACGCCCGGCCACTTGCAGCACGTCACCCGTCTCAAAATCAACAAACAACAACCCCGCCACCGGGTTGGCGTGCAGGTTGCCGAGGGTGTTGAAGAACAGGTTGCCGGCAAAATCCGGGATGGTCAGTACGTTACCTTCCACTCGCACAAATCCCGTATTGCCGCCTCGGTGGGAGACGTCCACCGAACGTTCGCCGTGCAGTTCGACGTAGCTGGCGACGAAGAAAGTGTCGGCGTGGCGGATCAGCGCTTGAGCTGCATCGTCCAGGCGGTTGCTGCGCTCGGCCAGGTTGCCGGGTTTGCGCGCAATGCCGGCGACGGGGCGCAGTTGGATGTACTTGGGGCAGTTGCCGAAGGTGTGTACCACCTCGACCGTGAAGCCCTCCTGCTCAAGCGTTCCAATGCGGCCATTCATGCGATTGCGGCGGCGGGTGTTGAGGTCGATGCCCAGCAGGCCAATGGCCGAGCCATCCGTTATTCCAGCCCGGGCGGGATCAGTTCTGGAAGGCAGGCTGTCGATCTGCAGCGTGTGCGGATCTGGTGAGTGCGCGAAGCCTGGTGCGCCCTCCAGCATCGTCGCCCAGGGGATGCCTTGTTCGTCCACCACGCCCGCGATCAAGTACGGCAGCAGCGGATAAAAATCGCGGTGCTGCTCAGGCAGATGATCACGAATGACCTTGGGCCCGATCATGGCCATGCGTTCAGAGACGCCGGCACTTTCCTGCATGTGTCGTTCGCCGACATGCCAAGGGGTTGGTTCAATCGAGTGCATGGCGCTCACCTCCGGTTAGATACTGAAGATGCTGCACCCACACCGCGATGGAGAGAATGCCCACCCTGGGCAATCCACTATTACGCCAACTGAAACGCCGGATGCTCGCGCAACGCGGTGACGCAGTAGTCGACAAAGCTGCGCACGCGCATCGACGCATGACGACCTTCGCGGTAAACCACATACACCGGCTGCGGCGGCAACTCGAAGGAAGGCAACAGGCGCTGCAACTGGCCGCTCGCCAGGTGTTCGTGCAGGGGGTAACTCAAGGCTCGAATCACGCCAGCCCCCTGCACCGCCGCATTGATCGCACCTTGGACAGTGGCGCAACGCAGCCGGGCGCGAGCCTTGAGGGTGTAATGCGGGAAATCCCAGTGCACCGGGTCGGCGCTGGCAATCAGATGATGCTGCTTGAGGTCGGCCGGATGTCGGGGTTCGCCCCGGTTCGCCAAGTAAGCGGGGCTGGCGCAAAGGACAGTGCCCACCTGCCCGACCTGCCGCGCAATCAGCGACGAACTGGGCAATTCGCCGACCAGCACCGCCACATCCAGCCCTTCTACGTGCAGGTTAGGGAAATAATCGTGGTAGCGCGCGATGACACGCACCGCCGGGTAGCGATCCGCATAGCCGGCCAACAACGGCGCCATGACATAGCGGCTGAACAGCAACGGCAGGAATATCCGCAGGTCGCCCTGGGCCTGCACATGCAAACCGTTGGCCGAAGCCTCGGCCGCGTCCACCGCTGCCAGCAGACGCACACAGTCGGCAAGGTAAGCCTGGCCTGCATCGGTCAGGCTGACCCCACGGGTGCTGCGTTGCAGCAAAACCACGCGCAGGCGTGCCTCAAGGCGCGCAACCGCTCGTACCAGCGTCGGGCCGGAGACCTGCGCATGGCGCGCCGCCGACGCCAGGCTGGGTTGCCCGGCCAGCGCGGCAAACAGCTGCATATCGCGAAAACGCTCCATCAGGCGCGCTGCTTCGTCGCCGCGTTCAGGGCCGGGTCCTGCCCGAGGCGATGGCTGAGGAAATCCACAAACGTATTGACCTTGGCCGGTATGCGGCCGTTTTGCTGGAACACCACGTGGATCGGCAGCGGCGCCGGTTCGAAATCCTCCAGCACCAGCTCCAGCTCACCCGCCGCCACCGCTGCCGCGACTTGGTAAGACAGCACCCGCGTCATGCCCCAGCCCAGGCGGGCCAGGTTGATCGCGGCATTGTTGGCGGTGACCACCAGGCGTGGCTCGATCGGTACCTTCAGCGGCTGGCCGGCGTCGATGAATGTCCACTCACTGACCAGTTGGCTGGACGATGAGGTGACGAGCTTGGCCTCACGCAACTGCTCGGGGCGCTGGGGCCGCCCGTGTTGGTCAAGATAAGCCGGCGATGCGCACACCACCCGGCGTACTTCGCCGACCTTGATCGCTTGCTGCAAGGATGGCTGCAGGTGGCCGATACGCACCGCCACGTCAACACCTTCGTCGGTCATATTGACCACCCTATCGACCAGCAAGGCGTTGATACTCACCAAGGGAAAACGGTCCAAATAATCCCCCAGTACCGGCGCCACATACAACTCGCCAAACAGTACCGGTGCGGTCACCGTCAACTGGCCGCCCGGGATGGAGTAACTGCCCGCCGCTGCTTCCTCGGCTTCGTCCAGCTCGGCAAGGATGCGTCGGCAGTCTTCCAGGTAACGCTGGCCGGCTTCGGTCAAGTGCAGGCTGCGGGTGGTGCGCGCCAGCAACTGGGTGCCGATGCGTTGTTCCATGGCGGCAATGGCGCGGGTCACGCTGGGCGGCGACGTGTTCAGGCGCCGGGCGGCAGCCGCGAAGCCCTCCTCCTCGGCCACGGCCAGGAACACCTGCATTTCATGAAATCGGTCCATCGGTGCCCCTTGGTTGTTATTGCGATTGCAGCCCCACCGCCGTGCGCGGCATGCCAACGAAACCCGGCAGTGCTTCGATGCTAGCGAGCCAGGCGCGCACCTTAGGGTAGTCGGCCAGGGACACATTGCCTTCCGGCGCGTGGGCCACATAGGTGTAGAAGGCGATATCGGCAATGCTGGGCTGCTCACTGGCGAGGAAACGGCTCTGGCTCAGTTGCTGCTCCATCACGCTCAGCAAGGCATGGGCACGGTTGATTGCGCCGACAGTGTCCACCTCGGCGCCAAACACCGTGGCCAAGCGCGCCGTGGCAGGCCCGGCATGGAGTGGGCCGGCGGCGGCCGAGAGCCAACGCTGCACCTTGGCTTGCCCGACAAGGTCGCTCGGCAGCCATTGGCCGCTGCCATAGGTGCTGGCCAGGTAAATCAGGATCGCATTGGAGTCGGCCAGTACCATGCCGCCGTCATCAATCACCGGCACCTGGCCAAAGCTGTTCAGGGTGGTGAGGAACTCAGGCGTTTTATGCGCGCCTTGCTTGAGGTCCACCAGGATAAATTCACTCGCCAGCCCCAGCAGGGACAACATCAGCTCGACCCGGTGGGAGTGGCCGGACAGGGGAAAACCATAGAGTTTGATCGCAGGCTGGGTCATGACAGGCTCCAAATGAGTGGGTATCGACGCCAGGGATGTTCTACCGCTGCCCTGTCTGGCGGAATGACCAGGATTCACAATCCAGCATTTCATCCAGCGAAACAATCTTCATTGACGTCATGCCAAGACGGGCGCGAGGATTTCACGAAAAAATTCAAACTATCGCCGCCCCCATCGTTCACACCTTCACGTGCAACGTTAAGTAGGAGGCAACATGCAGTATCGACAAATGGGTCATTCCGGCCTGCTGGTATCGGAAATCATCCTTGGCACCGTCCCTTTTGGCGGTCGCGCAGAATTTGAAAAATGCGGTGCGGTGGATGTGCCCCTGGCCAAGCGCATGTTCGATATGGCGTTCGACGCCGGGGTGAATATGGTCGACACCGCTGATCTCTATTCCCACGGCCTGGCCGAAGAAGTGGTGGGCAAGGCGCTGGGCGACAAGCGTCACGACATTCTGCTAGCCACCAAGGGCCGCAGCCCGGTGGACGACAACCCCAACAACTCCGGCTCATCGCGCTACCACTTGATCCGCGCGTGCGAAGCCAGCCTCAAGCGCCTGGGTACCGACCACATCGACTTGTACCAACTGCACAACTGGGACGGCATGACGCCAATCGAAGAGACCCTGGAAGCCCTGCGCCTGTTGGTGGGTTCGGGCAAGATCCGCTATTTCGGCACCAGCAACTTCACCGCCTGGCAGATGATGAAAACCCTGGGCAAGGCTGAACTGCACGGCATGCTCAAGCCGATTACCCAGCAGATCTACTACACCCCGGAATCCCGCGAGGCCGAGTACGAGTTGCTGCCGTTGGCCCTGGACCAGCAGGTCGGCACTTTGGTGTGGGGCCCGATGGGCGAAGGCTTGCTGACCGGCACAACCCGACGCGGGCACAAGCCACCGGCCAATACCCGCCAGGGCAGCGGTTGGCCGGAACCCTACGTCCACGACCAGGAACGTGCGCTGGACATTATCGAGACCCTCGCCGCCGTCGGCGATGAACACGGCGTCTCGGTCGCCCGCACCTGCCTGGCCTGGCTCAAGGATCGCCCGGGGATCACCTCGCTGATTGTCGGCGCCCGTACTGAAGCACACCTGCGCGATAACCTGGCGGCCACCGAACTGAAACTCACCGACGAGCAGTCGGCGCGCATCGAAGCCGTCACTCGCCGTCAGCCGTTGTACCCCTACTGGCACCGCTTCACCGCCGGGATTGATCGTTTTGATCCAGCGGAGCAACCCTTCCTGGCCGAGCATCAAAAAACCCTGGCTGCGCGCCAGGACAAATAAAACAGCACCTGCCCCAATGTCGATGAATTAAGCGAACGCAATCCCCAAAGCAACGAAAATCCTATGTGGGAGCTGCGCTTGACTGAGTGGCATTGGGGCAAGCCCACATTTTCAGGGTTGCACCGAACGGCAATGCTGCCTATATTTCCCGCCTGGCGCTCTCTACGCCACCTTCCGCGGAAAGGGCTGCGCCCAAGACATCCCAGCTCCACCACATTTCTACGACTCCCAACCTTGAAGCGGAAAAGGTTTGTGCAAGGAGCTCGTATGTCGCAACGCCCTTTGGCCTCCTCTACCAATGGCCGCCTCAACCTTGAGCAGCAGCGCAAGCGCGCCAAGGAACTGTTGTCGCACCTGAAAAAACTAGACCCCAGCGCCACCTTGGCCCAGGCCCAATGGCAGGTCGCCAGGCAATTGGGTTTTGCCAGTTGGCCCAAGCTCAAGGCGCATATCGATGCCCTGGACTTTGCTGCGCGCCACCCCGGTTTCGAGGCCAGCGACGAGGCACGTACTCACCATTGGCGCTGTGGCAATGACATTGCCCACAGCTTGCAGGTGGCTGGGTTCAAGGGCCGCTTCCAGATGCTCAGCGACCCACTGTGCATGGGCCCCGTACGCAATCTTCCCAGCGCCGAATTCCGCCGCCTGCGCAGCGCTTTTATCAGCCAGACTTTTGCCTTGACCCCTGCTGATGTAAACCTGCGCGTTGACGGGGAATACACCCAATTGGACGCACTGGCCGGCGCCGAACATAGCGTGTTGTGGTGTGAAGCGGATGCCTATGACCAATTGTTCCTGATTCGCGCACTCTCAAGTCTTGAACGCACGCCGAAAAAACTTGAGCTGATCGAGGTCGACCGCATACCGGGCGTCGAACGGTTTATCGGGATCGGGCAACTGGCGCCCGACGTGCTTGCCTGGCTATGGCCGCAGCGACGCTTGATCGACGACACGGCGGTGCACCTGGCCAAACAAGCCTGGTCGGCTTATTGCGACTCCTCGCCGACCAAGCTGGCAGAACTGGCCCGTACCGCTCACCCGAGCCTGCCGCTGCTTGCACCGGCGCTACGCCGCCAATTGCAGGAGTTGCCAGGAATTGAGGATGGCCTCTCACTGACCGAGCGCTTGGCGCTGAGGTATATCGCCGAAAGCGGGCCAGTGGCGTTTGCCCGGGTCTTCGCAGAGTTGATGGCCAGGCGCGAACCCCTGCCGTTCCTTGGCGACCTGATGTTTCATGCGCTGATGCGGCCGTTGATCGATGGCGAGCAGCCGTTGCTGGTGGAAACAGAGAGGGATCAACCATGGCCTAAGCGCCCCTTGGCGTTGACGCCACTGGGGCAGGCTGTATTGAACGGCGACACCAACTGGATGGACCACGCCAGCCATGAGCGTTGGGTCGGCGGTGTGTGCCTCAGGCCTCGGCAGCCCCATTGGCGAATGGGCAATCACCACATGCCCACCTGGGGTGAAGCCTGGCTTTAAGACGATTGCGAAACGGCAACGAGCCGCGAGCATCGCAAGTGATTAGACTGGCGTGCTGACCACGCCACCACGCTCTTCGAGACCCAGCCCATGCGCAACCTGTTCTTTGCCAGCCTCTGCTTGCTCACCACCGCCCTCGCAGGCTGCCAGCAACACCCGCCGGCCAATGACCAACTCGACGCCGTGCTCTGGACCCAGACGTCCATCGAGCACGAACTGATCTACCGCCAGCTCTTCGCCAATGCCACCCGTCAACTGGACGTCGCCCTGGCCGACCCGAGCTGGGACGCCCTGCCTTTTGCCCCACGCAACCTGGCCGGCCTGCCCCCGGCGGTGGTGGTGGATATCGACGAAACGCTGTTGGACAACGTGCCCCTCAACGCCCGCGACATCATCAACAATCAGGTCTATTCCTATGATCGCTGGAACACCTGGGTCGAGCAGGCCAAGGCCCAGGCACTGCCAGGCTCGGTGGCGTTCCTGCAGGCGGCCCGGCAAAAAGGCATCCAGGTTTACTACCTCACCAACCGAGAACACAGCCAGGTCGCGGCCACCGCCAAAAACCTGCGTTTGCGCGGATTTCCGATTGAGAGCGACGCACAGATCCTGGCGGCCAGCACCCCCACCGGCCACTGCGAAAGCGCGGGCTACGGCAAGAACTGCCGCCGCCAATGGGTCGCCAACCATGCCCGCGTGCTGTTGATGGCCGGAGACTCCCTGGGCGATTTCGTGCAGGCCGAGCACAACACCCTGGATGCACAGCGCAAGGCCGTCGAACCCTATGTGAATTGGCTGGGCCAGCGTTGGTTCCTGCTGCCCAACCCGAGCTACGGCAACTGGTACAGCGCACCGTATGGGGATGATGAGAGCTTGCCGTTTGCGCAGAAACGCAGGCTCAAGCAGCAGGCGTTGCTGTTGCAGCAATAGGGTGACGCCCTGCCGTGATGATCGTTCCCACGCTCTGCGTGGGAATACATCCTGTGACGCTCCGCGTCACGTTGTGCAGATGGGACGCGGAGCGTCCAGGGCGGCATTCCCACGCAGAGCGTGGGAACGATCAATGTAGGAGAGGGCTTATTGGGCGGGTCGCAACAACTGCATCTGCTGGCGATAATCATCCGTCACCTGCCGCGCCTGGCTGCTGCTGGTAATCACCCTCGGCGTAATCAGCACAATCAGCTCCGTGCGGTCCTTGGACTTGCCGGTATTGCCAAACAACCAGCGCAACCCCGGAATCTTCGCCAGGTAAGGCACGGCACTGACGCTCTCAGCGTTGTCCTGCTTGATCAATCCGCCGAGCAATACTGTCTGGCCACTCTGCACCGCCACCTGGGTGGACACCGAGCGCGTGGAGATGCGCGGGTTCACCGGCGTCTCACTGTTCCCCGTCGGGTTCTGGGCATCACTGACCTGTTGCTGGATATCCATGTACACCAGCCCACCCGGATTGATGCGCGGCACCACATCCAGGATCACCCCGGTCTGTACATATTCGACACTGCTCAAGGTGGTGTCGGCGTCCCCGGTATTGACGGTGGTCTGGCTGATGGGAATGTTGTCCCCCACCTGGATCTGCGCCGGCTGGTTGTTCATCACCACCAGCGATGGCGCCGATAGCACCTGGGTGCGGCCGTTGGTCTCCAGGGCGTGCAGGGCCACTTGCAGGTTGGAACTGACGAAGGAGTAGAACAACGAGTCCGCCGCCCCCAGCCCTGCCCCGCCACCGCCCAAGGCGCCTTGGCTGCCGGAAGCATTGGCCACCGTGGTGCTGGTGGAATTGCCGGCCAGGCGGCCCAGGTACCACTGCACCCCCAGGTCCAGTTCGCCGGTGAGCTTGACCTCCAGGATGCGCGTCTCGATCTGCACTTGCAGCGGTGGGTTGTCGAGGCGTTTGATCGCCGCTTCGATCTCTTTCCATTGCGCCGGGCGGGTGCGTACCAGCAGTTGGTTGCTGCTCTTTTGCGCGGTGATGCGCGTGCCCGCTTCGAGGTCGCTGGTGGGCGATGCCTGGGTGTTTTCGGCAGGCTCGGATTCAGGTTCTTCGGCTGCGGGCACCGGGGCGCTCGCCTGCAAACCGGCACTGGTGGACGAGGACAGGGTGGTGGTACGCAAGCCCGGTGCTACCTTCGCCGGGGCGTCATCCTTGATCGCGCCATTACCGTAGATCTGCCGCAGGTACTTGGCGAGGTCGGCGGCCTTCATATTGCGCACGTCGTACACATACATCTGCGGCTCGTTACCGCCGCCCTCGTCGATGGTGCGGATCCAGTCGCCCACTTCGCTGAGGTACTGGGGCTGGGAAGAAATCGCCACCACCGAGTTGGTGCGCTCGACCGGCAAGAACCGCAGCATGCCGGCCAGGGGTGTGCCACTGTCCGCGCCGAACATGGCTTGCAGCTCGGGCATCAGCTCGGCCACCGAGGCGCGTTGCAGGCCGAACACCGCCACCGACATGCCCTTGAGCCAGTCCACGTCGAAGGTGTCGATGGTGTCCTGGTAGTTGGCCAGTTCGTCGGGCGTGCCGGCCAGGCTCAGGACATTACGCGCCGGGTCGACCAACAAAAAAGCGTTTTCACGGGCGAAGGGTTTGAGCAGTTTCTGCATCTCGGTGGCCGAGATATAGCGCAGTGAAAACAGACGTGCCGAGAGGCCGCTGGCCGGTTGCGCCACGCGCATCTGCGGCACCAGCTTGCCCGCCACTGCCTGGTTGGCCGGCAGGATCACATAGCGGTTGCCCTGCTTGATCATGGCGTTGTCGGTCCAGGACAGCAGGGTTTCGAGAATCGACAGCGCCTGCTGTTTGTCCACGGGTTTGGAGGTGGAGAAGCTGACAGTGCCCTTCACGCCCTCGGCGATGCTGTAGTTCTCGTGCAACAGGTCGCCCATCACGCTGTTGATCACGGCCTCGATGGGCTGGTCGGCGAAGTTGAACACGATGTCGCCCCCCTGCTGCGGCACGTTTGCCGGCGCTGCGGGCTGGCGCACAAACGCTTGATTGCCACGAATCAGCTGGCGCTGCGGCGGAGCCTGGGTGGCAGGTGGAGGGCTTTCGGCCACAGGCGCCTGAAGCGCCGGGCGTTGTGCGCCGGTGCCCTGCAGGGCCTCGTGCAGCAGGTCGTCGTTCGGGTCGAGGGTGTCGGGCAAAGAGCCACAGCCGCTCAGGGAGACGGCGGTAGCCAGGCAAAACAGCGAAGTGCGCATATCAATCAAGGGAGAGACTCGCGGGGATGTGAGATCAGGGGTAACCGCTTACCGTAGAGGCTCAGGGTCTGGGTGCGCCCGTCCAGGGCAAAACGAGCGTATTGCGGGGTCAGGTGTTCCAGGCGCCAGCCGTTGGGCAACGCCTGGCCCAAGCGCACCGTGAGCGTTGGGCCACCGGCTTGCTTGAGCATGGCCATTTGCAGGTTGCCGGTGATCATGATGCCACTGAGGGTCAGGTTGGCCAGGCTCGCCACCTGGGTTTTACCCACCTCCCGGTCCGGGCGGCGATCCGGGCTGAACAGCGGCGCTTGCCAGGTACCGGCAAGGTCTCGCAACGCCGGCGTGGGAGCGGCCTGCACCTGGAACGAGGGAGGCGCGTGCACCGGCGCATCGGGTAACCACCGGGGGGCGTCGCCGATGCTGCTGAGGATCATCGCCATCAACAGCCCCAAGAGCCCGGCCAAGCCGAGCCAGCCCCATTCAAGAGGACGCAATGGGCCGATCATGGTGCCACCCGCGCCGGTTGCAGGTAGCCGCGCACCAGCAGTTGCACCGCCAGCTTGCCTGCCCCACCACTGGCTGGCGCCTGTTTGTCGCGACGAATATGCAGCTCATCGACGAACAGAAAAGGCGGCTGATATTCCAGCCCATGCAGGATCGCGGTCAGCGGTTCGATCGCGCAATTGAGCGTGAGGCTGACCTTGACCTGACGATAGGGCTCGCTGTCGTTTTGTTCAGGCGTGATCGGCTTGCGCTGGGTGAGGTTGCAGCCGCCGCCGAGGTTGGCGTGGCTGTTGATCAGGTCGGCAAGACGCTGCATCAGGTCGGCGGCGACCACGTCCGGGTCGTCCCCTGGCAACAGGCTGGCGCTGCTGGCCGGGTCTTGCTGTGCCTGCGCCAGCTGTTCGCGCAAGGCATCGCCCTGGCGTATGACGCTGGCATAGCGCTGCTGCTGTTCACGCAACTGTTCGGCCTGTTCACCCATGGCCCGCAGCGGCCCGGCGAACCAGCTGTCGATCAACAGCCAATAGGCCGCGCCGAGCACCAACGCCAGGGTCAACAAGGCGGCGCCGCGGCGTTCACGGCGTGTGAGGGGTCGGCGCATCGGCGGCCTCCTGGCGTAGGTGGGCACGCAAGGCAAACTGGTCCTTGCCGGTACGTGCGTCGGGTTGGATCACCCCTTCGAACTGTGCGTTGTCCAAGCGCTGGCAGCCTTTGATGCGGCTGATCAGGCCACTGGCCTTGGCGCTCTGGCCGGAAAAGCTCACCTCGCCGTCCTTGACGTCCAATTGGTCGAGCCAGGTGTCGGCGGGCAGACAGTTGGTCAAGTCATTCAGTAGGCCGGCCAGGGGGGGTTGCGCCCGTTTGCGCTGGGACAGGTACTGCGCCGCACCACGGGTGTTGAGCAGTTGCTGGCGCAGGGCGTGCACCTGCGCGACCTCGGCTTTTTGCTGTTGAACAGTGGCGTGCATGCTGTCGAGTACCCGCTGGCGATCGTTGAGCCACAACAGCATCGCCGCAATCAGCAACGCGCCGCACAACCACGGCAGGCTGCGCTGCAATTGCTTGCCGGCAGAACGTGAGCGCGGGCGCAACGGCGCGGGCAGCAGGTCGATACCCAGGCCCGCCGCGTCCACACGGTGTGGGTAAAGGCCGAGGGCGGCACAGTCAGTGAGGACCTGGTCCAGGCGCTCGCGCAGGATCGCCACCACCCTCACCTCCAGGTGGCTGGGCATGCGCTGCTCCAGGCGGGCGACAAAGTAGAGCTGCTCGGCGTTGAACGGGGTATAGCGGTCCAGTTCATAGCCAACCACCTCCACGAGGTTGCGCGCGGCAGCCAGAGGCAGTTGCACGCTTTGCTGCAACACAGCATCAGGAGCAAGCATCAGCACCTGGCGCGCATTGCCTGGCACCACCGGTGCCGTGAGCGGCCAGTGATGAACGTGCTCGGGCGGGTCCTGGAACGCCAGCCACTTCGGCACACAGCCGCGTAACTCTGTGAGCCACAGGCGCCAGCCTTGTTGCAGCAGGCTGCCGCGCCAATAGCGGGCAATTGGTTCGAGTTGAATCATTCTTGCCACCGCACCACCCGATAGGGCTGTGCGCTGTCCTCCGCAGGGCTTAATAAAAGGGTCAGTCGCAGGCGTGCCTGATAGCCGCCGGGGCGCTCGGCGCGGCTGTCGATTTCCACGACCTGGCCGGGGTCGACGCCCTCGGCGTCCTGGCGTGGCAGGTTCAGCGCCTTGCGCATCAAGGGGCTGGCGAATGCCGAAGCGGGCCGGTCGAGGTCGCTCCACAAGGTAATTTCCGGCAGTAGTTCGCTGTAGAGCGCCTGGGTCATGCCGGGAAGTTGACGCACTTGCTCCAGTACCCGAAACGGCGCCAGGCCCTTATGGCGCCGCGTCTCAAGGGCCTTGGCCAACTGCTGGGCCTGAACCGGTGTGGCGCCGCAGGCCAGGGCCAGGCGCGTGAGGTCTTGGGGGGCAGCGTTGACCAGGTACAACTTGCCACGCTCACTGCGCAGACTGACCTGCAAGCGGGCGTCGTCGAAGGTCAGCGCCATAGAACGCCCGTCCGCCACCCACTGCCCTTGCGCCATGACCTGTGCGATACCGGCCTGGGCGGCCAATAGTGTCTGGGTATGCTGGCGCAGCCACAGCGCCTGGCGACTTTGCAGTTGCACCCACCCGGCCAGGCCACCCAGCAATACGCTGAGCAAGGCCAGCACCCACAACACCAGCAACAGGGCCGCACCGCGTTGGCGCTTCATTCTTCGCTGCTCGCGCTGGACAGGTTCAGGCGCAGCGCAACCACCTGGGCGACCCATGGCACCGGCCCGTCGACGGAGGCGTCGATGCGCACCGCTGTGGGCAGGCGCCGGGGCCAGGGCCACGGGCTCAACCAGTCGGTGGGCTGGCCCAGTGGCGAGACACCGCGATAGCTGAACTGCAGCGCCTCGACGTTGTGCAAAAGTACCTGCGGCTCATCGCGCTGCGCGTTGGCGTGGGAGGCCCTCTGCGAAAAAGCCACCTGCAGATCCTGCCCGACCCGTTGCAGGGTAAAGCGCTGGATCCCCCCGCCCAATACACCGGGCAAGGTCGCCACAAATTGCAGACGCTCAGGCGTGCCGATAAAAAAACCTTCGGCCTGGCTGTCATCGCCAGTGAGCTTTAGCGGCAGCGCCTCGCTGATCGAGGTGCGCAAAAACTGTTGGGCGGCGCGCATTTCATCCAGGCTGACGGTGTAGGCCTGTGCCTTGGCCACCGCCCGATTGGCCCCCAGCAACGCTGCGCTCACCAGCAGCAACAACACCGACAGCAGGCTGAGCACCACGAGCACTTCCAGCAAGGTGAAACCCTGCTCACGGCGCTTCACAGGCGCGCCTTCAAAGTGCTGAAGTGCGCCTGATGCGCGCCTTCACGCACGTTCAGGTCAAGACGAAACAGGTGCGGCTGTTGGCGGGTGCTGGTCAGTTGCCAATGGATGCCGTCGAGTTGGCCTTGGCGGGTTCCTTCAATCAGCGGGCCGGCAGCTTCCTGGTCCAGCAGCGTGAGCGCGGCATGGGTAAGGCGGTCACTGCGGGCCACCTGGGACAAGGCGCGCGCGCTCTGGCCGAAGGCAACCAGCAACACGCTGCTGCACACCGCCATCAACGTCAGGGCGGCGAGCATTTCCAGTAAGGTGAAGCCGGCCTGGTGCTTCATGGCAGCGCCTTGGATTGCACACTGCCGGTGAGCCAGCCAATATCGATGCGCCAACGCCGGCTGCCGTTGGCCAGCAGCAGGTTGCCGCCGGTAGAACTGCCGTCGGGATAGAACACCACGGCGGACCCTGCCTGCTCGGCACTGTGCAAGGTCACTTGCACCTGCGCTGGCCACTGCTGTGACGCACGCCCTGAAGCCTGGAATGTGCGGCCCTGGAGGTCAAACCGAGTGTGCGTCGCCTGGCCGCTGACGATGGCGCTCGCGCGCGTGGCGCGCAGCGCCTCGACCATCTGCGCGACCACCCGCCGCTCCTTGGCCACCTGCAGCCCTTGCCGTACACCCAGCCCCAACAAACCCGCCGCAATGCCGATCAATAGGATGACCACCAGCATCTCCAGCAGGGTAAAGCCTCGCTGGGCCACGGGCGGGTTATTCCCAGTTGCCCAGGTCGGCACTGTAGCCCTCGCCGCCGGGTTGGCCGTCCTGGCCGTAGAAGATCAGGTCGAAGGCGCCGTGCTCACCGGGGAAGCGATAGCCAAACCCGTGGCCGAACGGGTCTTTCAGCTCCGAAGGCTTGGCGTAGGGGCCGGCCCAGTTCGAAGCACTGGCCGGCTTGTCGAGCAGCTGTTGCAGGTTGTTGGGCGGCGCGCCCACGTCCAGGGCGTAGCTGTCGATCTTCATGCTCAAACTGGCCAGTTGCGCCTTGCCCGCGCCGTACTTGCCCTTGTCCACATTGCCACCGACCTGGCGCACCACAATGGTCGCGACAATGCCCAGCAGCACGATCACCGCCAGCATTTCCAAAAGGGTGAAGCCGCCTTGGCGGTGTCGGGTTTTCATCGGTTCTGCCCCTTGAAAGTTCATATATGGCTGGTGAGGCTCATCAGCGGCAGCATGATCGCCAGCATGATCACCGCCACCAGCACCGCCATGACCACGGTCAGGGTCGGCACCATTGCCGCGAGCAAGCGTTCGATGGCGCGCTTGGCCTCGACGTCGAAGATGTCGGCAACCTTGAGCAGCATGCTGTCCAGTTCGCCGGCCTGTTCACCGACTTCGATCATGTGCAGCGCCAGCTCCGGTAGCAGCGGCTGGCGACCGAACGCATCGGCCAGCGTACCGCCGCCCTTGACCCGTTGCGCTGCCAGCGCCACTTGCGCCTGGAGCGCACGGTTGCTGCAGACTTGCCGGGCGATCACCAGCGCGGGCAGCAGCGCCACGCCATTGCTGAGCAACGTGCCGAGGGTGCGGGTCAGGCGGGCGGCTTGCACCCGTTGCAACAGCGGGCCGATCACGCGGATGCCCAGCAGGTGACGGTCGTAACGCTCACGGCGCAGGGGGGCGCGCAGGCGCGCCGCCAGGATCCACCCACTGATCGACAACCCGGCCAGCACCACCAGGCCATAGGCACCGAGGAACTCGCCGAGCGCCAGGATCACCTGGGTGATCAGTGGAATCGGCACGCCAAGGTCCTGAAAAATCGGCACGAATTGCGGCACCACATAGGCCAGCAACAGCGCCAGGGAACCCAGTACACCCACCACCAGGAACGCCGGGTAGATCAGCGCATTGATCACCTCGCCGCGCAGTAACTGGCTGCGCTCCAGGTAGTCGCTGAGCTGGCGCAAGGTGCCCTCCAGCGCCCCGCCGGCCTCACCGGCGCGCACCATGCTCAGGTACAGCGGGGAAAACGTGCCGCCCTCCTCCTCCAGCGCCGCCGACAGCGGTTTGCCGGCCTTGACCTGGTCGCGAATGCGCTCGATCAAGGCCTGCACCTGGGGATGGCGGGCTTGCTTGAGCAACAGGTTTAAAGCGCGTTCGAGGGGCTGGCCGGCGCCCAGTAGCGTGGCCAATTGCTGGGTGAAACTCACCAGCGCTACGCCCTTCAACTGCCCACGTGCCTGGCGCAACAAGGGGCCGCTGGCCGTTTCGATGTGCAGCAACAACCACCCGCGCTGATGCAAGACGGCGACAGCGGCCGCTTGGTCAATGGCCTGCAACGTGCCGCTCTGGGCCACGCCCTGGCTGTCCAGGGCGCGGAACTTGAACAGGCTCACGCGTCATCTCCGCGGGTGACGCGCAGCACTTCTTCCAGGGAGGTGACACCGGCCAGGGCCTGGCGCAAACCGTCTTCATACAAGGTGCGCAAACCGGCGCGGCGGGCGGCGTGCTCGAGGCTGGCGGCGTCGGCGTGGCCCATCAGCAAGCCACGCAACTCATCGTTCATCACCAACAATTCAGTGAGGGCGCTGCGGCCGTGATAGTCACCGCGGTAAAGCAGGATCGGACGCTGCTCGGTCAGGCGATCCAGGCCATGCTCCTTGATCAATTCCGCTGGGGCCTGGAAGGCTACTCGCGTGGCCGGGTCCAGGCGCCGCACCAGGCGCTGGGCGAGAATACCGCTGACCGTGGAGGCAATAAGGTAGCTTTCCACGCCCATGTCCAGCAAGCGCGTGATACTCGCCGCAGCGCTGTTGGTGTGCAGGGTCGAGAGGACCAGATGGCCAGTGAGTGACGATTGGACGGCAATGCGGCAGGTTTCCAGGTCGCGGATTTCGCCGATCATGATCACGTCCGGGTCCTGGCGCACGATGGCGCGCAGCGCTCCGGCAAAGTCCAGGCCGATGGCCGGCTTGACCTGGATCTGGTTAATCCCTTCAAGCTGATATTCCACCGGGTCTTCCACGGTGATGATCTTGCGTTCAGCGGTATTGAGCTGCGACAACGCGGTATAGAGCGTGGTGGTTTTGCCCGAGCCCGTAGGCCCGGTGACCAACAGGATGCCGTGGGGCCGCGCCAATAGATCCTGGAAGGCCGCCAGGCGCGGGCCATCAAAGCCCAGGCTGGGGAAATCGAATTGCACGGTTTGCCGGTCCAACAGGCGCATCACCACCGACTCGCCGAAGCTAGTGGGCACCGTGGACACCCGCAGATCCAGCGCCTTGCCCTGGATGCGCAGCATGATGCGCCCGTCCTGGGGCAGGCGTCGTTCGGCGATGTCCAGGCGCGCCATTATCTTCACCCGCGAGATCACCGCCGCCGACGAACTGGCAGGCGGTGCTTCGGCGTCGTGCAGCACGCCGTCGATGCGGTAGCGCACCTTGAGTTGGTTTTCGAAGGGTTCGATATGGATATCCGAGGCGCGCTGTTCCACGGCGCGCTGCAGGATCAGATTGACCAGGCGAATCACTGGCGCTTCGGAGGCCATGTCCTTGAGGTGTTCGATGTCTTCCAGCACGCCGCCCTGCTCATCGAGGTTTTCGATCAGGCTGCCCATGGCGGAACGGCCCTGGCCGTAATAGCGCTCGATCAGCGTGTCGACTTCATTACGCGAACCGACGGCCAGCCAGACCGGCACCTCACAGGCATACGCCAGGGCCTGGAACGGATACCACTGCGCCGGGTTGGCGGCCATTACACGCAACCCGCCCTGATGCCACCCCATGGGCACGACCTGGTAATGACGCATAAAGCGCTCGGTAAGCACGGGAAGCGGGTCGAGCAACGGTGGCGCCGCGTCGGCCAGCAGCAGTGGCGCATTCAGCAAATCGGCCCAGGCGCGAGCCAGTTCGACCTCGGACACCAGGCCCAGGCGCGTGAGTAAACCGAGCAGGTCGCCAGGCTCAGTGGATAAACGCTGGGCGCGTTCCAGATCAGCGATTTTGAGCCCGGCGTGCTGCATCAGCCACGCGCACACCTGGTCGGTATGCGGGATCTGCATTTTGCAAGCATCGATGGGCGCTGACGACATCATTGAGGAATATCTAACGTTGCGAAAAGTATGGCTATTTAGAACTACCGAACAATGCCATTAGTTCGCCATAGCCCAGGCAGGCGTTAGCCGGGTGTATCGACTGGAAGTTATAGCCCTAGTTCCGGACGAGGGGGTAATTAAATACAAAACATTGCCAAATGCACTGATTTAGAGCGTTAGCAGCCAATAGCCACTAGTTGCAATTAGCCATAACGGCGGGTCATTCAGGTGCTCTCTCTTTCAATTAACTGACAGTGCAAAAGATTCAAGCGCTTAACTTCATCGGTGGCTAATACGCCCAGACTTTGCAGGACGCGTGTGGCAGCGAGGACACCAATCTCCAACGCGGGTGGCTGGAGGGTGCTGAGGCTGGGCAACAACATGTGGGCAAACGGGTAATCGCCAAAACCCAATACGGCGCAGTCCTGGGGGATGCTCAGCCCGGCGCGTTGACCGGCCAGCAAACCGCCCGCGGCGAGGTTGTCATTGGCGAAGAAAATCGCATCGGGCGTGATCGCCTGCCCCATCAGCGCTTCCATGGCTTGCTTGCCGGCTTCGAAGGGCGCACGGTCGGCGTCCGGCACAAAGACCCACGGGTGCACACCCAACTCGGAGAGGGTCGCGGTAAATCCATCGCGCCGCTCCAATGCGCTGAAGTCGCCCACTGCACTGTTTTGTACGAAGGCGATGCGTCGATAGCCTTTGCCATGCAAGTAGCGCGCGGCGGTGACGCCCACTTCATAATGAGAAAACCCCACTTGCAACGGCGCGCGTTCCGGCACGTAGTCCCAGGTTTCGACGATCGGTATATCTGCCTCGGCGATCATCTTCTCGGTGCCAGGGCTGTGAAAGCGGCTGGTCAGCACCAGCGCTGCCGGCGACCAACCGAGAAAAGCGCGCACCGCGCTTTCCTCCTGCTCGACGCTGAAATAGCTGGAGGCCAGCAACAGTTGGTAGCCGTGACGATTGAGGGTGTCGCTGAAGCCCTGCAGCGTATTGGCAAAAATCGGCCCCGAGATATTCGGAGTCACCATCGCAACGATTTTGCCGCGCGCGGAGGCCAACCCGCCGGCCACCAGGTTCGGCACATACCCCAACTGCGCGACTACCTGGGCGATACGTTCACGGCGCTCGGGTGACACCTGTTCAGGTTGGTTGAAGTAACGCGACACCGTAATGGCCGACACCCCGGCCTGGCGCGCCACGGTATTGAGGGTGACGCGGCCGGCGCCCCGGCGCTTGCGCGGTTTGTGTTCGTTCACGGCAAAAACCTCAAAAAGGAATATAAAACTAATTTTTTAGTATTTGACGCTCTAAACCGACGCCTTCAATAATGCCGATGTTAGCGCTAACAAAGCGCACTGTCTGCTACTCGCTCGAGCGAATGCCCAAGACATTTTCAGGCGCTGAAGGTCGCAGAACCGCAGCGGACCAGGGTATTTTTTCGAGCGGGCACAGCATGCATAACTTTCCACGGCACACCCATTTGTTGCTTCTGGCAGGCCTCTGCGCCTTGCCCGTCTGCGGCGCTGTAGCGGCTGACGAACAGGAACCCACGCTCCAATCCGTGACAGTCACCGCTACCCGCCGCGAAGAATCGCTGCAAAAAGTCCCGGTGGCCGTCTCGGTGCTCGATGGCGAGCAACTGGAGCGTGACAATCGCAACGGGGTGGCGAGCATCGCGCAGCAAGTACCGTCGCTGAACTTTCGCACCGGCGCCTCGAACAAGGACACCTCATTGTTCGTGCGCGGCGTGGGCACCATTTCAACCTCGCCGGGCGTTGAGCCAACGGTGGCCACGGTGATCGATGGCGTGGTCTATGCACGCCCCGGCCAGGCCACACTCGACCTGTTGGATTTGGAGCGCATCGAAGTGCTGCGTGGCCCGCAAGGCACGCTGTTCGGCAAGAACGCGTCGGCCGGTGTGCTGAATATCACCAGTAAGGCGCCGACTGCCCAGACCCACGGTTTTATCGACCAGTCGTTCTACAGCGGCCATGAAAGCCGCACGCGCTTTGGCATCGGCGGCAGCCTGGTGCCGGAGGTGCTCAAGGGCTCGATCAGTACTTTGTTCGGCAGCTACGACGGTAACGTCGACAACCGCCACAACGGCCAGGAGGTCAACGGTTACAACCACAAGGGCATTCGCGGCAAGCTGGAGTTCACGCCCAACGACGACGTGAAGCTGACCCTGAGCGCCGATTACATGCAGTCCCACGATGACGCGCCCAATGGTGTGGTCAGCAAGTCCCTGAACCCGGCGTTCAGCAATGCCTTGAGGCCGGTGCGCGCCTCAAGCGACAACCGCGATATCAACACCGATACCCGCAGCCATGTGGAAGACATTAACAAGGGCTTGTCGGCGCAGTTGGATTGGAATCTGGGTGACTACACCCTCACGTCAATCACCGCCTGGCGCGGCTGGGACAACACTCAATATCAGGATGGCGACCGTCTGGGCACGGTCACCGCCGCGTTCCCCGGCACCGCTGACAAGGGCGACCTGGCGTTCGACCAATACTCCCAGGAGCTGCGCCTGGCCTCGCCCAAAGGCGAGTTCTTGGAGTACGTCGGCGGCCTGTTCTACATGCATGGCAAGGATGAGGAGACCTATCAGCGTACCCTCACCACCACGACGCGGGTCGATAGAGGCATTGCCGACTACAGCACCACCAGCGACAGCTACGCGGTGTTCGGCGAGACCACGCTCAACTTCACCTCGCGCTTTCGCGGCATCGCCGGGTTGCGTTACACCCATGACGACTTGAAGTACGACCATCGCCGCGTGTCCACCTCTGCCACTACCGTCAGCGGCATTCAACCGGCGACATCGAGTTCCGGTTCGGTAGACGAGGACGGTTGGTCCGGGCGGCTGGGCGTGCAGTACGACATCAGCGACACCGTGACCAGCTACCTCACTTACTCGCGTGGCTACAAAGGCCCGGCCTACAACGTGTTTTTCAACATGCAGCCGCGCGACACCGACGCGCTCAAGCCAGAAACCTCCAATACTTGGGAAGCCGGAATCAAGGCCACGGCCTGGAACAACCGCCTGACCACCAACCTGGCGGTGTTCCACAGTGACTACGACAACTACCAGGCCAATTTTTTTGACACGGTTGCCGGCCAAGTCGTGACGCGCCTGATCAACGCCGGCAGCGTCAGCACCGAAGGCGTCGAGCTCGATTACGCCCTGCAAGCCACTCAGCAACTCAAGCTCTCCGGCGCCCTGGCCTATACCCGAGCGCGCATCGATCAGTTCGCGTGCCCGCCAGGCGCAGCGGCAACCTGCAACGTCAATGGCAAACCACTGCCGTTCAGCCCGGACTGGAAAAGCTACGTGCGCGCCGACTACAGCATCCCTCTGGATAACGGCCTGGATATCGAACTGGGCACTGACTACAGCTGGCAGAGCGAAGTGCAGTACGACATGAGCCAGAACCTCGACACCAAACAAGGCGCCTACGGCCTCTGGAACGCCAGCGTGGCCCTGGCCGACTACACCAATGGCTGGCGCGTGGCGCTGTTGGCGAAGAACCTCGCTGACAAATCCTACTCACCGCTGCTGGCCAGCGGCGGCAACTACATCTACCGCGCCGTGCCTCGTGACGATGAGCGTTACTTCGGCGTGCAACTACGCAAGGATTTCTAGCATGGGCCGTCAACTCAAACTCGGCGCCTTCCTGATGGCCACCGGGCACCATGTGGCCGCCTGGCGCCACCCCGACGTACCGGCGAACGCTGGCCTGGACTTTGCCCACTACAAGCATTTGGCACGGGTGGCGGAAGCGGCGAAGTTCGACGCCCTGTTCGTGGCCGACAGCATTGCCGCCGCCACCGGCGAGGTCGCCAGCCAGATGGCGCGCTCGGATCATTTCGAGCCGCTCACCCTGCTCTCGGCCCTCAGTGCCGTGACCGAACATATCGGCCTGATCGCCACCGCCACCACCAGCTATAACGAGCCGTACCACGTGGCGCGTAAATTCGCCTCGCTGGATCACCTCTCCGGCGGTCGCGCAGGCTGGAACCTGGTGACCTCGGATAACGCCGCCGAGGCGCTGAATTTCGGTCGCGACGAGCACCTGGGGCATGCCGAACGCTACAGCCGCGCACGGGAATTTCATCAGGTGGTGACGGGGCTGTGGGACAGCTGGGACGACGACGCCTTCGTGCGCGACAAGGCCAGCGGGCGCTATTACGAACCAAGTAAACGCCATGTGCTGGACCATGTGGGCGAACACTTCCAGGTCAAAGGCCCCCTGAACGTGGCGCGCTCGCCCCAGGGCCAGCCAGTGATCGTGCAGGCTGGCTCCTCGGAAACCGGCCGTGAACTGGCCGCGCAGACCGCCGAAGTGGTGTTTACCGCGCAGACCTCATTGGCCGACGCGCAGGCCTTCTATAGCGACCTCAAAGCTCGCCTGGGCCAATACGGGCGCGAGGCCGACTCGCTGAAAATCATGCCGGGCGTGTTTGTGGTGGTGGGCCAAACCGAAGCCTTGGCCCAGGCCAAATTCGAAGCGTTCCAGGCGCTGGTCGAACCCGAGGTGGGGGTGGCGTTGCTGGGGCGCATGTTGGGTAATTTCGACCTGTCCGGCTACCCCCTGGATGGGCCGCTGCCCGAGTTACCCTTGACCGACAGCGGTCAACGCAGCCGCCAGCAACTGCTGAGTGAACTGGCCCAGCGTGAACAGCTGACACTGGCGCAACTGGGCCGACGCATTGCCGGTGGCCGCGGTCATTACAGCGTGATCGGCACGCCGATTCAGATCGCCGATGAACTGCAGCGCTGGTTCGAAGAAGGTGCGGCGGATGGCTTCAATATCCTGGTACCGCACCTGCCGGGCGGGCTGGAGGATTTTGCCCGCCAGGTCATTCCCGAATTACAGCGACGCGGCTTGTTTCGTCGCGAATACACCGGCACCACACTGCGCGAAAACCTTGGTTTGGCGCGCCCGGGCAACCGTTACAAGGCGGCTCGATCATGAAGAACACGGCCAGCTCGCCGAGCAAAGGTGGCCTGAGCGATTACTGTTTTGTCGCCAACACGAACCGGTGCACGAGCCCACCAAACACGCCACCGAGCAAAGGCACCACCCAGAACACCCACAACTGGGCTATCGCCCAATCGCCTTGAAACAGTGCCACGCCCGTACTGCGCGCCGGGTTAACCGATGTATTGCTCACCGGAATGCTGATCAGGTGAATCAAGACCAGGGCGAACCCGATGGCCAGCGGCGCAAAACCGGCCGGCGCCTTTTTATCGGTAACACCCAGGATAATCAGCAGGAAAAACGCCGTGAGTACAAACTCGGTGACCACCACTGACAGAAACGAGAAGCCACCTGGAGAGTGCTCACCATAACCATTGGTGGCAAACCCCGCCGACACATCAAACCCGGCCTTGCCGCTGGCGATCAGGTACAACACCCCGGCAGCTGCAATCGCGCCCAGGACCTGAGTGAGGATGTAGGGCGCCACGTCCTTGCCGTCAATCCGCCCGGCGGCGAGCAAACCCAGGGTGACCGCGGGATTGAAATGCCCGCCGGAAATATGGCCGACGGCGTAGGCCATGGTTAATACGGTTAAGCCAAATGCCAAGGCCACGCCGACAAAGCCGATGCCCAGCTCAGGGAAGGCGGCAGCCAGAACGGCACTGCCGCAACCGCCCAGTACCAGCCAGAATGTGCCGAAGAACTCGGCGGCTAGACGTTTTGTCATCAGGTAACTCCTTGAAGTTAGGTCAAAGAGTGGGAGCCTAACAACGGGGTACCGGCGTTGGATGTGGGAAATTTCCTTGGTGTGTGGTGATTATGAAAAATGGCGACGGATGCTGGGAAGGGCATTTATTCCCTGAAAAAGCCCAACCGTCACCGATTGGGCTAATTCATTGAATAATATGGTCGGGACGGAGTGACTCGAACACCCGCCCCCTGGCGTCCCATGCAAGCGGACACCTCTGCTGGTCTCGGTCGTCGACTGGGCGATTTCAACGGAAAAGGCCGCGCTGAGAACAGAGTTGATGCCGATCTGCACGCCCATCCGTATGAACCCGGAGCCGAAAGCAGCCCCGCCCGGTAAAGGCTATGGATTACCTACCAGTCGGGTTGCCTTGAGGCGAAACAATAGCCCGGCGCTGGGCCGGGCTATCGTCATTGCTACCTGCTAAGCCAGCAGGTCTGCGTCCCGCTCCCGCCACAGAGCTTCCAGCTTCGTCAGCCCCATCCCGGTAATCAGCGTCGAGCATGTTGGGATCATGGTTCACCCCGCGCTCAGCCAACCAATGCCGGGCGCCATTGGTCGACTTTTTCAACCACGCCGCAGCCAAGAGCCTCTGCCCGGACAACCCAGCGGCCAGCACCATCAAACGAGTCGAGAAGAAGCAGCGCAAGCGGCACACCGTTGAGGGCCTGAAGGCTATCAGGGAAAAGTCGCCTGCCTGGCTACAGAACGCCATCGGCCTGGCGCTTATCATCGCTCAGCGGCGGACCGACATCCTAGACATGCGTTTCGAGGGGCAGAAGATCTGCGGGTCATGCGAGCGAGGGCATGACCAAAAACTACCAGCGAGACCATGATGAAATCATCTGGTCCGAGGCAGTTCCGGACCTGAATATCTGCGAAGTCACTGGGTAGTTTTGTGCAGGTTTTGCGCAGGCACAAAAAAGCCGATTCATCTTATCGGCTTAAGTGACTGATTTTACTCAGGAATAAATGGTCGGGACGGAGTGATTCGAACACTCGACCCCTAGCACCCCATAAAGGTGAATCACAATCCAATCCAGTCTAAACAATTCCAGGAACAAGGCCTAAAGCACTGTATTTACTAGGCCAATACAGTTTACACAGTCCAACCGCTTCCGATAGTATTCTACCAAAGCCAGCGAGAAACGGTGACCCAACGGTGACCATCTGGAGCCTGGCCTTTCTGGGGAAGCGAAAGTGGCGACGATCACCGACAAACAGATGAACGCAAAACCAGCCAAACCTACCTGGCTGATCGAGGATGCTCCTCGCGGCTGCGGCCGATTCATGGCACGTCTTCGCCCAGATGGCGAACGCCTGTTTTACTTCAGGTATACCGACACCAGCGGTGGAAGAGTGTTTCTGCCCATAGGTGCATATGACGCCACTGGCACTGATGGACTTACCCTCAAGGAAGCAAGAACTAAAGCTGGAGAGTGGTCACGCCTCTACCAAAGTGGAACTCGCAACTTACGTGAACATCTGGATGCCGAGGAAGCTGCCCGTATCGCAGCCCGAGATGGTGAATTGGCACGACTCACCGCCGAGAAAGCAGAAGCCGAAGCCGAGCAAGCTCGCCAGGCGGCACGCAAGACTGTTACCGACCTATTCGAGCACTGGGCTAAGGTTGATCTCATCAACCGCAAGGACAAGGGTGCAGAGGCTCGTCGGATGCTTGAAAAGGACGTTCTGCCCTTCTTGGGCGACTTGGCTGTCGCTGATGTGAAAAAGGGTCATATCACCGAGGTGACAGATGCCCTCCTCGCTCGCGGTGTAAACCGTATGGCCAAGATGGTTTTTTCGCTTATGCGTCAAATGTTCCGCTTTGCCGTAGACCGCGACCTTATTGAGCACGATCCCAGTGCCAGTATCCGCAAAGCTAAGATAGGCGGCAAAGATACTGAACGCGACCGAGTACTGAGTGATGACGAAATCAAGCTGCTTGCTAAGAAAGCCCCTGATGCAGGACTGCTAGTCACCACCGAAGCTGCAATCTGGATTGCCCTATCGACCTGCTGTCGAATTGGTGAGCTCCTGAGCGCCCGATGGGAGCATATCGATCTAGAGCAAAGCACTTGGCTGATTCCGTCCGAGAATAGTAAAAACGGCAAACCGCACAGCATCATCCTTTCAGACTTTGCCATTAGCCACTTCAAGCGCGTAAAGCAGATTAATAGCCTGTCACCTTGGTGCTACCCGAACACCTACATAACTGACCATGTATGCCCTAAAACGGTAACCAAGCAGCTGGGAGATCGCCAGCGCCTTCCGGAACAAGGCTCCATGAGCCGACGTAGCGCCAAAGCCCAAGCACTGTTGCTACCAGGCGGAAAGTGGACGCCTCACGACCTGCGGCGTACAGGCGCGACGATTATGACTGCTATTGGCGTGCTTCCTGAAGTGGCTGAACGTTGCCTCAACCACACAGAGGAAAATAAGGTAAAACGCATATATCAGCGTCATAGCTATGCTAAAGAAATGGCGGAGGCTTGGGAAGTTCTCGGCAAACATTTATCCGGCCTGATATAGACAACCACTCCAACCGCCCAGAGAAAAGACTAGCAGCGCTACACAAGGACACTATTACAAATGAAAAACAAAGAGTTTGTTATATCAGTAACTGAATTTCTTGAGGAGCACAGCATCTCCGAAAGTGAATTCAAAAACAGAATCGAAAAGCTGCAGATTTCCCTTTTATGCCGCCGCCCTAGAAATGTTGCAGTTCACGTATCAGGCTCGGCTATCGTCGCAGGTTCAGATGAGCTACAAACAGCACAAAGCCTATTTAAGCGGCATAGGGGCACACCTTTCAGCGAAGAGCACGATTACCACGCAATTGTAGAATCCAACATTAAATTCTTCTCCATACCCCCCTCTGAGTGGGCTGAAATTATAGATTACGGAGAAATCCTAAAGGATAATTTTAGCTGTGCCTTTATCAGCAGCATCAAAGAAGGACTTTCAGTAATTTCGGCGATTGAACAACTAAAAGCACAATTAAAACCCTATCCATCCCTTGTGGTTGACGCAGGATTTTTTGTGACTAACCGAAAAAGCAACCAGCCACAAGAAGAAAAAATTACCGCCGCGGAAATACTAATTAAAAAAGAAGACACTCAAAAAATCCTTAATGAAGGAATGGAGGAGAGCCGCTACAGTCAAAAAATGGAATGGATGTCAGAGGATCTTGCAATCCTGAACGAAGCATCAGATAGATTCATCAAAAAAGAAAAAATCACCTCAATCGATCAAAAAAAAGAACTTATCGAAAAAATAAAAGACTGGCTAAAATCTAGATTCAGCCTCAGAGGCGGAGATCTTCTAGATCAGGCGGCTTATGCAATACTTCCAGACAGGCTCTATGAGTATACACCAATTGAAAAGCCAGGCAATGAAATCATCAAAGAATATCCTTCCCATGCCTCAATCTCGTTGATTATGATAAACGAGGCGGCAAAGCTTTTCTGGAAACAAAGCCAAGAAAGCACCAAAAAATATCACCCCAAAAAGGAAACAATTAAAAACCATTTGTGCGATGAGTGCGGGCTAACAGTAAAGCTTGCCGTAGCAGCTGCCAGTATTATCAGCTTAAAGCCTAGAAAGTAATCAAAAAGGCTTTCTACACAGAACCATTAGGCGCCGCCTGAGCAGGACATGAACGTCTAGGGCGCCCTCTCTTCATAGTTTTCAGCTTTGGCATATTTCCCCTGAAAAATGACCTGCCACTATCAGCAGAGAGCCGTACCCAATAGTCCACTTTCGTAAGATATGACGCCACCCTATTCTTCAAAGCGCTTACCCTGTCCAGCTGATTAAAACTAATCATACCTATTCCAAGATATTTATATTTATCCTTTACTGCATTACAATTGAAATAGCGCCCTGATCCTGCCGTAATTGAGTCCCGCCAATACTCACCAACCATTCTAGCCAAAACCCCATCCTGGCGATGATTTGATCCATTATAAAAAAGCAACAAATGAAAATGAAACCCCTTTAGCTGTCCATATTCCAGCTTACAAGCAAACCCTAACAACCCATCAACTGGAATGCCCTTGTGTAGATCTTTCTGCATTTTTGCCCAATGTACCTTTACCTTACTAACATCGCCATAAAAATCCTCACGACCACTTACAAAGCCTGACTGATAAGACAAATCAACACGCACAACAAGCATCCTAGAGTGCTTGGCGAAAAGAGCGTCTATATAACCTTCCAAGCTGTTAACTCGCTTAACGGACGCTTTACGGAATCGTTTCAAAACGGCTTTAAAAGCATCACTGGCCAGCTCCAGCCGCACAAACTCTACGAGATCATTCATTCTAACTGAAAAAGCCTCAGCGGCTCCATTGCGTAAATCCCGCCAGACTCTGAGCGAATGAAGCTCATCGACTCGATCAACACATCTGAAAAAAACCTCCACATAAGGATTAACTACATGACAGGGGAAGTACTGTTCAAGCATTCCCTTTCCCCTCTTCAGTTTGTCAACAAAATAGCGACCAAGCCTCTCAGCCTTAACCTTTACCCCGTAAAGTTGATGAGTATAAGAAGAGAACAAAAAGCCCTTACTATCAGCAAGCTCACACATTAATTTCTCAATAGAACGCAACTCCAACACCAAGCTTTCCTCTACCCTTAAAACAGGAAGCCCTCCGACCTCCTCAACCATTAGATCTAACGACCCTCCATTATCGATCCAATCAACTTCATCTATCACTCACTGATTCCTCAAGAAGCCAGCAACATGGCTTTGGGGGGGCCATGCTGCTGACAAATGATCAGTTGACATCACAACCGTCAACTATTGCACCATCAACTTATCTAACTAATTAACTAGACATCAAACAACTGATTTAATTAAACCAAACTACAAACCCAACAATCTAATTAAATAGTAATACATAATCAAGCAATAACCACCTTGAACATGCTCCCTATAAAACCTAGACAAACAAACCAACACAACTCGTAAACAACTAACGCCAAATATCAAAAACAACCCAAAGAGTTAGTACCCCGAAAAGAGACTAGCATCATCTACAAACCACCCTGCCAAGGACAGAGATCAACATAAATAGTTTTGTCCCCAGGATAATTCAAAATCCGGATAGCACTGTTATTTACCAGTCGCAAAAGAACATGCTCAAGAGCAGCTTTCTTTCTAAACTTCCCAGGCCCGCATTGCAAAATATAATTTTTTTTAACAAAACGCTTACCCACCTTACGAAAACTATCAAGCCAGCAATTTAATTCCTGCTCTTCATCGTTCTCTTTAGAGTTCTCCCCAAACAACTTTATAAAATCATTGGAGTACCATTTAGCAAGATCCGTTGCCGCCTGCAAGGTTGACATCGAAATATCACCCTCAAACCCTTCAAAACAATGAAGCAATGCAGCCAACCTAGAAATAACCTCAACTAACTTTGAACCATGATCACCTAGCCCATACAGTATTCCACCTGCACACATCCTTGACTCAATATCATTCGCAATCTCTACCCAAAGCCGAGCCGCTTCGGAGTCGAATCCGATCACTTCTTTTTCTTTTTTATTTCCTCTGAAACAAATAAGATCCATCTCAAGAAAGTGCTCCAACCGCGAGGCAAATTGTGTTTGATGATACCAGGACGGTACTTGAGTGCTTACATATCTAGTCCCCTGTGTTGAAGCCGGGCGACAGATTAGAAAGCGCGCCCACAAACCAGATCCCCTAGACACCCCGCCTTTATGAGCCATGTACTTCGAAAATACGCTCTCCTGGACCATAAGAGAGACTGTCAGCCGTGCGTCAACAAGTTTAAAGCTTTCCGCCGTCTTACGATCAATTGTGATTGAGTCACCACTCCAAATCGCATTTTGCTTTGAAAGGTCATTAAAGGCGCGCCCTTCTAAAACACCTCCACCTTCACTTGAAATCAAACCAGCCGCAGGTAAATTTTCGTACATCCCATGAAACAAAGCCTCAGAGGTTGAGTCCTCATACAAGATCTTAAATTCTTTTGGCTTAGCTGGGGCTTCTTTCTCTAAAGCCAATAGAACCTTCTCCTCTTCGTCAGCAGAAAGCCCTTTTGATGCTTTTTTCATAATCGCTTTTAATACTCCGTTACGTCGAACCATCCAGGTATCGTACTTAACTTTCCACACCGACTGACTCTCCTTCACCTCCTCGCCCTGTTTAGCCTGAAAGGCCCTAATCGGCTTCAAAAAAACATTCTCAACCGTTGACTTCCTTTCACCCGAGTCAGCAATAGCCAGAAGCATCAGCGAGGTCGGAGCGACCTGGCCATTGGGTTTACGAATATCTACAAGGCCCTGCAAGACAACAGAGATTGCAGTTAGGGCCGCATTTTGAATCAATCCCCGCGGAGCCTGAATATTAGCTTGAGCCTCATTTATTGCTGCATCCAGCAAGGGAAATTGCGACAAACTCGGATATGAATCATCTCCGAAATTAGACTTATTTGCGCTATTTCTGAAATAGTTAAAATACATAGCTCACCCAAAAATACAACAAACAACATTAAGAAACTGCAGCAGACATAACGCCCGCCATTGACCATTGATTCTGCCTAGACAGCCTCACACACTCTTCCACCCACAAATTTATTTCACTCTCAATCCAACGCACAGATGTTTTCCCGACACGTATCTGCTTTGGGAATTTCGCATCATAATGACGCGAGGCCACATTTAGCTTGTTATAAATAGTTGACCTTGAAAGACCCGTTCGCGTTAAAACATCTCTCAAGCGAAGCATAACCAACGCTTCTGATTTTTCATTAGACATCATTACACCCGTTAGGACTGGACGAGGCAATCCTATAAGCAGCAACTCAACTCTCAAAGAACGTGAGCGTAACGCTTGCTAACGTTACGCCTTAGAACATGCCACTTTGAAAGCAATTCTGTCTCGCGCCTCAAAATAGAATGTATCTCCCCTTAGCCAGTACTATTCCAGCTATTAATAGCAAAAATAGCTGCCCTTAACGCCAAACCTCACATTCAGATTCCGCCCACAACGTCCCTCCCTGGGATGTTGTTTTGGCAAGCCTCATTCAAAAAAATCTCAGACCTATATCACCTAGATGAACGCTCAGCGATGAGCGCGTCATTCAGCATTTCTGCGTGATACGTGGACTCAGCAAACAGAGAGGAATCATTTATGTACACCCCGTGCCCGAGCTGCAATTCAGGACGAGTGGTTACTAAAAATGTTGGTAAGCAAGCAGGTGGTTTGATTGGTGCAGCGGGCGGTGCGGCCAGTGGGGTCGCTGGAGCACTAACGGGAGCGGAGGCTGGCGCGGTGCTGGGAGTAGTCGGCGGGCCGGTGGGAATCGCTATCGGCAGCATCGCCGGGGCGATTTTGGGTGGTCTGTTCGGTGGGGTCGCAGGTGGCATTGCCGGGGCCACGCTGGGCGAGCAGATCGATGAAAAAATCCTTCTCAACTATCAGTGCCTGGCGTGTGGCTACAGCTTCAGCGTCAACCGTTAAGTCGTTGTGAACAGGCGTCGTTGGTTAATGAAACGACGCGCTTTTCCCTTCATTCGCAAGGAATCATTTCCATGGCTCATCTCGTTGAACAAATGGCTTACGTTGGTGCCACGCCCTGGCATGGTCTGGGCAGTCGCCTCTCCCCCAAACAACCGCTCGAAGTCTGGCAGCGCGAAGCGGGTATGGACTGGCGGATTCAGGACAGCCCGGTGCATTTCAAGTCCGACGCCATCGGGCACCTGGGCTCAATTCATACCTTCCCTGAGCAGAAGGTGCTGTATCGCTCCGACACCAAGGCCCCACTGTCGGTGGTTTCTCAGCGCTACCAGGTGGTGCAGCCACGTGAAGTGCTGGAGTTCTACCGGGATCTGACTGAAGTCTCGGGCTACGAACTGGAAACCGCTGGAGTGCTCAAAGGCGGTCGCAAGTTCTGGGCGCTGGCCCGTACTGGGCAAGGCACGACGCTCCGTGGTAACGACCAGGTAAACGGCTACCTGCTGCTTGCCACCTCCTGTGACGGCACCCTGGCCACCACAGCGACCCCGACCATGGTACAGGTGGTCTGCAATAACATGCTGACCATCGCCCTGGACGGTACGACCAAGGCGATCAAGGTGCCCCACAACACCCGCTTCGATCCGCAAGCAGTGAAAAAGCAGTTGGGTATTGCTGTCTCTCAATGGGACGAGTTCATGTACCAAATGAAAAATTTATCCGAGCGAAAGGTTCAGTGGCGTGAAGCAATGGGCTTCTTCACGAACGTACTGCGTGACACCAGCACTGATAGTCCGCTACCGCCAGTCCTTCCCAATGAACGGGCGCTACGCAAGGTGCAGAGCCTACATGAAGGTCAGGACGAGGATCGACATTAGAATCAGCTCAAGGTACCGCCTGGGGATTACTCAATGCTGTAACCAAGTATACGGATCACGAGCGACGGTCCAAGAGCAGTGAGTATCGGGTCGACTCCGCTTGGTTCGGCCAAGGAGCAGCGCTCAAGCAGAAAGCCCTCAAATCCGCACTTCTATTGGTGGCATAAAGCGGCGGGCAACCGGCTGCACGCTTATCCTAACCTTCCAATTCCTGGGATATTTGTGACAGGAGCATTTCCTTGGACATTTCCGGATCCTGGAGCAACTGGCTTTTGATAAGCACAGTTGCGGGATGAACTCCAAGATGGGCAGAAAGCTCAATTAATTTTTCTACGGAAGGGCTTTTCAAGCCTCGTTCAACATCGCTGACGTAGCTCTGGCTCGGAGCAAGCTGCTCTTGGGCAATACCATGTCTGCTCCTCAGGATTTTCACTGCCATCCCGAAGGCTTGCTTTGAGTTCATTTCTGTTGCTCGCAAAAGCAACGATGAAGCCTTCGGAAGCGCAAAAGCACTATACTCGATTGAGCATATACAGCTAAAATTCGAAAAAACCCTTACACAATTTTTTGATTGGATCGAATGCAAGCAACTAACCACGTGATTGCCATCTCGCAGAGCTAGCTCGTCCCTCTCGTCACCAAGTGGCTCAACGAGTACACACCCTACGGATCGTCAACGGTGGTTACGGCTTTCCAGAAAAAGCAGGGATACATGCATCTTGCTTTTGTTTTTTCTATGCGCTTTTAAATCTGAAAAGGGAATCACATGAAAATCGTGTACAAAATATTTGCGCTTACTTTGATGACGTCCTCTGCATACGCTGTTGATCTATATAGCCAATATTCAACTCCCGACTCTATAAGTTGCACTGGCCCGAACAACAACGTATGCACCGACACTACCCGACCTGACGACATTGTAGTCCAATATAAAGATGCCTATGGCAAAGTCACCATGCAACAAGAGCCCTCTTTTGAAATCATTACTTGTATACGCATTTTAGACAAGTGCATTGATAACGATCGAAACTATCGAGGAAAATCGATAACGGGTCGCGATGTCAAATATGTGGCGTTCAAAGATTTTTATATTTATCCGGGCGGTGACGGCAAAGATTGGGCATACAAAAATGGTACGGGACCTCTATTCGGAGGCGCTCCAGCAGGCAACGTCGTAGGAGCACCTGCGACCTCCACAGTTAAAGCAACGGCTACAGCTACCGGCACCTATGACATATGGTGCGATCCGCAAGGCAATAGCTGCGATCTAACCATAGACGGTGGTAGTGACATGGTCAACCGTGATCGACTACCGGTTTACGTACCGATGGCTTCTGATACCAGTAACTGCTCCATGGAGTTTTGCTATAACTCAAAGCAGGACGTAATTGGTTTGAACCCAGGGTACGCACTCTGGAAAAAGTAACGCCTATTCCCGCTGGCTCGCCAAGAGCCTGAGTATCAAATGTACTCACTCTGGTTGGGCCATGGCGCTGTCATCAAACAACGCGCCCTGCAGCGCTGTGCTGGAACTCGCGGCCTAGCAACACTCATTTACTCAACTATTAAAGCGCCTGGCCAGCTTCTGTTGGCCGGGCTTTTTTTTTGGTTCTTTACGGATTACCGGGAAAGACGCTCTTGATCTTCATGAAAAAGAACTCGCTGTACCGGTAGCCATACGCCATGCGCTTGATGACTTTAATTCGATTGTTTATCCCTTCCAGTTGCCCTGTATGCATCGGCCACCTAACTCGGCTCACAATCCTTCGCCAATAGCGTTTCAGTCGTTTTGCAAACTGAACTGGATGCGTTTTTTTTGACTTCAAACCCTTGCGCCGGGCAATAGATTACTTATTGAACATTTTGTAAAAATCCGTAACATTGCCCGCCATGATACTCGAACAGCTCAAAGCCCTGGGGAATGACACTCGCATGCAAATGATGGAGTGGCTCAAAGACCCACTCAGTAATTTCCCACCTCAGGATCATGGCGATCCTGCCATAGGGGTGTGCGTAACCCATTTGCAGCACAAGGCAGGGCTTTCACCTTCTACCGCGTCTGCACACTTAGCTATCTTGCAACGTGCAGGCTTCGTGCTAACCACCCGCATCGGAAAATGGACTTACTATCGACGCAACGAGGTGGCGATTGATGACTTTGCGGCTAGGCTGACCATCGATTTGTAATTTTTAACCTTTCATTTCGTTATTTCGCGTAATTAGAAAACACAAGGAAACCCCGATGAGCAACAAAACAATCTTCGTCCAACCCGGTGGCGGCTATGAAAAGGTTGTGGTTGGCAGCAGCGAAGCCCGAGCCGCAGCCCACGGCGAAATCACCGTGCGCCTGCACGCCAACTCGCTTAACTACCACGACTTCGCGGTGGTCAGCGGTATGTGGGGCCCTAGCGAAAAACGCATCCCCATGGCCGATGGTGCAGGTGAAGTCATTGCTGTCGGCCCAGATGTCACTGAATTCAAGGTGGGTGAATCGGTCGTCAGTACCTTCTTCCCGGAGTGGATCAGCGGCGCGCCACTAGTTGAAGGCTTTGTTAGCGTGCCAGGTGATGGAATTGACGGCTACGCTCGTGAGCAAGTGACTGCCCAAGCCACATCGTTCACCCTCGCGCCGACCGGATACAGCCACGCTGAAGCGTCGACGCTCACCACTGCCGGCCTTACTGCATGGCGCGCTCTGATGGCCGATGACTCACTCAAGCCGGGCGATACCGTGCTCGTTCAAGGCACTGGTGGCGTTTCAATTTTTGCCCTGCAGTTCGCTAAAATGGCCGGCGCTACCGTCATTGCTACCTCTTCAAGCGACGAAAAACTTGAACGTCTGAAAGCACTAGGCGCTGATCATGTGATCAATTATCGCAAAGATCTTAACTGGGGCGAAACTGCACGCGCTCTAACGGGGGGCCGCGGTGTTGATCACATCATAGAAGTCGGCGGCCCTGCGACGCTTGAGCAATCGATGATTGCAATTCGGGTTGCTGGTCACATCTCCGTCATCGGGATACTGAGTGGCGTAAGCGGTGCAATGAATTTTGTACCGGCATTGATCAAGCAAGTGCGCCTGCAGGGTGTGTTGGTAGGCAGCCGCAGCCAGCAGCAAGATATGGTCCGAGCCATCAACGTTAATGGTATGCGCCCGATTATTGATCGTCATTTCCCTATGAGCGAGATTGTCGAAGCGTTCAAGTATCAGGAAACCAACCAGCATTTCGGCAAAATTTGCCTGGATATCTAAGCGCGCATGAATGGCCATGATCCGTATGCCCACCTCAAAGTCGTGCCGAGGTGGCTGCCGACGCAGCGCGAGACGGATTTGCCCATTGCTGTCTGTCGCAACCGGCAGCAGTGGGTCGACTCACCCATGCTGTGCTCCGAGGCAATCAGCTAAGAAGCAGTCATTCTAAGTGCCATGAAACGATTCGATTTAGCCCCTCTAGTCAAAGCAGAATCATTAGGGCTACAACGATTTTGTCATGCAGTTATTGGGTTGAAGAATAGACAATCGTAGGCATTCTCACAGAGCCATGGTCGCTCTCTGCCGGTCATGGTCACGCAACGTGATGGTGAAATCCGATGCAAATGCTTGGTCAGGTCGAATGCAAATGGCTGGGCAAGCCCGTGCAATTACCCACCGTTCTAGCCCACAGATCCGGATAATCCGCCCAGCAGCCGTTCCGGCTCAAGCCATAGTACGGGCAGCGCGATGTTTTTCGTCAAATTTGACGCGTACAGCTCGTTGTCCAAAACTCTGGCGGGCCGCTTGGTTTACGATGGATGTCAAAACTCGTTCCCAGCCTAAGCAATGCTGTAGCAAAATCAGCTCGACTCGAGAAGAGCTGCAATTTGCTCCCCTCCGGCGAGTATCGTAGATCTTTCTTCCTAACGCGGCGGCGATCATCGGACCGACATAATGCTGCGCATCAAATGAAGTGATGGCTGGCTCACGAACTGCGATTATCAAGATTTCGTCGGAGGGCTTGCTCAAAACCCAAAGTAGACGACTGGTCTAATTGTTGGTATGGTGCGTCCATGAATACGATGACCACCACCGATGTACGGCAACACATCCTCGACACGGCTCAAAACATCATTGCCGGGCGAGGATTCACAGCTGTTGGTTTGAGCGAAATCCTTAAATCTGCGAATGTGCCAAAAGGTTCGTTCTATCATTACTTCAATTCCAAGGAAGCATTTGGCGAGGCGCTCTTGGAGAGCTATTTCAGTGACTACATGGTGCAATTGGAAACGCTATTGAACCGTCCAAGTGTATCAGCAGCACAACGCTTGCTGGCCTACTGGGCTACCTGGATTGAAACCCAATCAGCCTGTTATCCCGCCGAGGGGAAATGCTTGGCAGTGAAGCTTGCAGCGGAAGTCAGTGATCTATCGGAGCCAATGCGTATGGTGCTCCAGGATGGCATGGAAGGAGTAATTACTCGTCTCGCCAATGTGGTGAGTGACGCTGTAAACGATGGTTCTCTGCCGGGCGATACTGACACCCGCGGCTTGGCGACCATGCTGTACCAACTTTGGCTCGGAGCCAGTCTAAGGACCAAGGTCACGCGTGATCAGATGCCTTTGCAGGCGGCCTTCGAGACTACTTCTCTGTTACTCAGTCAGGTATCCGACCGATGAAATTTTCAATGTAAAAAATTTACTCAAAAAATATACGACTGGTCTATTTAATCGGAGTTAAAGCAATGTTTAATTTTGACTTCTACAACCCTACGCGAATCGTCTTCGGCAACGAAACCATCAGCCGCCTGGATGAACTGGTTCCGGCTGCGGCCCGCATCCTGCTGCTCTATGGTGGCCAGAGCGCTCGTGCAAACGGTACGCTCCGCGAAGTCCGTGACGCATTAGGCTCTCGGGAAGTGCAAGAATTCGGGGGTATAGAGCCAAACCCCAGCTATGAAACGCTAATCAAGGCTGTTGATCAGGTTCGCACCCATCGCTTGGATTTTCTCCTGGCTGTCGGTGGAGGTTCGGTCATCGATGGCACCAAGTTCGTTGCCGCTGCTGTTGGCTACGAGGGTGATGCTTGGGACATTCTGGAAACGCGGGGTGCAAGTATTCGACGAGCGCTGCCATTTGGCACCGTTCTGACCCTACCGGCAACTGGCTCGGAAATGAACAATGGAGGCGTGGTTACTCGCCGGGCAACACAAGACAAGCTGCCGAGACGAAGCAAACACATATGCCCAAAAACCCAGAAAAACAATCCCACCAACACCCAAACCCCCCCCCCCCATCAACCCACCAACCCCCCGCCACAT
>NZ_MPBM01000041.1:0-40199 GCF_001907715.1 Pseudomonas sp. BTN1
GCCCACGGTGGTGCCCGGCGCACTGACCACGATGCCCTCGGCCTGGGCCAGCAGCGGCTGCCAGAACAGTGCGTTGGCAAGGATCAACGCCAGCCCGCGCTTGGGCAGGCCGAAGAACGCGTCCCTGCGCTTCAGGGCGGCAGAAGGTTGGCGGGCCAGGAAGGCGAATTGGCGAACATCCATTGTCAGGCTCTCATGCAGCGGGGCGTTGAATTACAGGAAAAAATCCATGCGGAAGTAGATCGGCGCTTCGCGCTCGGTCACCACACCGGGTCTTTCTAACGAATGGGCAAAGGTCACGCTGGTGCTGACGTGTTTGCCACGGGCGAACAGCTCCAGGGAGTTGCTGGACACCCGGCCATGAACGTTGTCGTTGTAGCGGTCGTTGCGGATCACGCCTTGGTCGTAGCCGACACTGGCGCCGTACTCGGCGAAGGCCGGGCGCATCCAGTCGAGGGTCACCGGGCGCGCCCAGCGCACTTCGTTGCGCCAGTAGCCGCCGCTGTCGCCGGTCAGCAATTGGTCCTTGAAACCGCGCACCGAGGCCGAGCCGCCGAGGCTCATGCGTTGCGGCGAAAACAGCGGGTCTTCGCTGCGCTGCCCGGTGGCCAGGCTGCTGAAGCTGAACGACTCGCCCCACAGGCTGAAGGGTTGCAGGTAGCTGACCGTGGCGGTGTATTTGCGGTAGCGCGAGTTCGGTTGGCGACGGCCTGCTGGGTCACGCTCGTCTTGGGCCTGGGCGTCGAGCAGGCCGATGCCGCTTTGCATGCCCAGGTCCAGGTTGACGAAGGCACTGCCGATGCGCCGCCCGTGGTTGACGCCCAGTTGCAGTTCGCTGAGGCGGTTGCTGCTGGGCGCGGTGCGCACGTCGAGGATGTAGTTGTTGGTGCGCAGGTGCGCCAGGCCGACGTTGACCGAGGTCTTGCTGACGTCGTCGCGGTGGATCACCCGTTCGGCGCGCAGTTGGTGGTTCTGGTTGTCGCCGTCCTGCTTGTATTTGAAGCCGTCGGTGACACCGTAGGTGCGGTAGTCGCTTTCGCTGTAGGTGTAGCTGAAGTTCCACCAGCCCCAGGGCAGGTTGTAGTAGAGCATGGTGTTTTTCGAAGTTTTCTGGTGGTCGCTGATGGCGTCGTGGCCGCCGCGCAGCATCAGTTGGTCACCCAGGCCGAGTGGGCTGTCCCACTCAAGGCCAGCGCCCCATTGCTGTTCGCCAGTGCTTTTCTGCCCGTCGTTGTTGCGCGACAGGCTGGCGCGCCAGGGCTTTTGCGCGGTGTTCTTGACCACCACGTCGCTGCCGCCGATTTGCTTGCCGGGGGTGAGTTCCATCTGCGCTTGTTTGGACGGCAGGCGGTTGAGCTGGTCTACCAGTTGCTCGATTTCACGCAGGTTCAGCGCTTCGCCGACTTTGCCGGGAAAGGCCATGGCCAGTTCGCGGTCGGTCACCGTGCTGCCTTCGGCGCTGCGCAGGGCTTCGAGCTTGCCTTCCACCACCAGCACTTGCAGATGGCCGGTGGAGAGGTCTTGCTGCGGCAGGTAGGCACGGCTGGTGACGCGACCTTTGCCCAAGTAGTAGTCGGTGATGGTTTTGAGCAAATCGTTAAGCTGCGACACGCCCAGGCATTGGCCGATGTAGGGCTTGAGCAGGCGCTCGCGCTCGGGCGCCGGCAGGCTGTCGGCACCTTTGAGTTCGATGGTTTTGATCGGGAAGCACCGAGTGTCGGCAGGGCTTGCCGGGGCTTGGGGCTTTTCCGCTTTACCGGGCAGGTCCTGGAGTTCCTGCAGACGCCGCTGCTGCTCTTCCAGCAAGCGGTTCTGCCGGTCGCGGATCAAGTCCTGATCGCCAGGCGTGGGGGCGGCGGATGCATTGTTCAGGCTCAGGCAGGTGAGCAGGAACGTGCAGAGAAGAAACCGAGTCCGTGGCAATAACGAAGACATGTTCGATCCATCGAAAATCAAGGGCCGCGAAACTAACATCGAACTTCCAGCTCGCCTAGAAACGGGCGAAGTGGGGCCGCTCGACTGATTAGTTTTCTAACCTGTTGATTATTAATAATAATTTTTCATCAAAAGAGTTTAAGTCGGGCACCTACGGTGATTATTCCGACAAGCGGCAACTGTTTTGATGGCGATTCGACGAATGACTTTCCGACTGCCATTATTTAGCCATCAGGTGTTCGTCGAGTTAGGTTAGTACCGGAGAAGGGGGAAAAGTTCGCGGGGGTTTTGTGAATTGGATCCCATTTATCGGAATTCCAAGGAGAGGGTTGAACCACTGCAATCTAAAGGGTGGGAAATAACCAATGTGGGAGCAAGCCCCCTCCCACATTGGGTAGTCGCAGCATTGAGGATGTCAGCCAATGCCTTTGTCTTTGTCGGCGCCGGGTACCAGGGTCAGTCCAGGGCGTTCGACGTCGCGGGAGACGTGGGACTTCACCTCTTCGACGCCGCCCTCTTCATCGTTGTGGATCACCAGCACGCCAGGGCGGCGCAGTTGTTCCAGATCGCCCTCGCCCAGGTTGAAGCTTTCACTCAGGTGCTTGTCGCTCAGGGCATTGGCCTCGGCGCGGCGCTGGGCAAACTGGCGGCCGCGGCGCTGTTGATAGCGCGCCCAGCCGATCAGGATCAACGCGTTGAACAAGGCGATCCACAGGTAGATCTGCAAGGTGTTGAGCGCGGCAAAGATCGGCGCCTCGATGCGTGGGCCGCCATGGGTCTCGAGCATGGCACCGATGCCACGTGCCAGCAGCCAGACCAGCCCGCCCCAGGCCAGCAGGGTCAGCAACACATCGATGATCCACATCACAGGGCTCTGGCGAGTTCTGACCAGTTTCATGCTCACGACTCCTCTCCGGCAGGTTTAATTCCGCGATCCGGGCTGACCCAGCGTGCGCGTTTCTGATGCTGGTTGAACAACACCTTGGGAAAGCTGACCAGGGTGGTGAGCAGGCTGACCAGCCAGAACACCATCGGGTACCACACGGTCCAGAACAGGGTTTTCCACAGGTCTTTTTCGTAGCGCCGGTCAATCAAAATGCTCACCGCAAACTGCAGCAGGCACACCATCGCCAGCACCAGCCCGGTGAACGCGGGCGGCACCAACGAGCTCACGGTGATCGCCGCCGGTAGCGTGACGAATTTACCCACGGCCCAGAAGATCACCGACAGCAGGAAGGTGAAGGCCCAGCCGGTGGACAGGCAGTATTCGAACAACAGCGGCCACAGGTAGCGGTGGCGCCATTGCCAGACGCCACGGATGTTCTTGAACAGCACTTCGGCGCCGCCCTGGGCCCAGCGCAGGCGTTGTTTCCACAGGCCGCCGACGGTTTCGGGCATGAGGATCCAGCACAGCGCGCGCGGCTCGTAGAAGATCGCCCAGTGATCGAGTTGCAGCTTCCAACTGACATCGATGTCCTCGGTGATCATGTCGGTGCTCCAGTAGTCGATGCGGTCCAGGGCTTTCTTGCGGAACGCCACCACCACACCAGAGACCGTGAAGATCCGGCCGAATACCCGCTGGGTACGCTTGATCAAACCGATGATCGAGGAGAACTCGCCGACCTGCACTCGGCCGATCAGGGTCGAGCGGGTACGAATGCGCGGGTTGCCGGTGACGGCGCCCAGGCGCGGGTTGTCGAGCATCGGCGCGACCATGTAGGCGGCCGCGTTTTTGTCGAGCAAGGCATCGCCGTCGATGCACACCAGGTATTCGCTGCGGGCGGCCACGGCGCCCATGCGCAGGGCCACGGCTTTGCCCTGGTTCTGCGCCAGGTGCAGCACGCGCAGGCGCGGGTGTTGCAACGCAAGGGCATCGAGTACTGCGGCGGTGTTGTCGCTGGAGCCATCGTTGACCGCGATCACTTCGATGTTCGGGTACACCTGGCCGAGGGCCGCATCAATGGTGTCGGCGACGTTATCGCCCTCGTTGTAGCAAGGGATGATGATCGAGATCAGCGGCTCGCCGGCCAGGGTCGGTGCCGGCGTGTCTTCTTCCCACGGCCAGTGGCGTTCCCAGTGCAGCCAGAAATACAGGCCACCGGCGATCCACAGCGCCGACATGAACAGCGGGTAGAAGAACACGAAGTCCATCAGGAACTGCCCGGTCACCAGAAAGATCAGGCCCAAGGGCAAGCCCAGTACCAGTGCCAACACGAATAGAGCCAGGATTCTGTCAACCATGATCAAGGGTTCCATTGGTTGGAGAGGGCCGGACGGATGGTCTTCAAGTCCGGGGAGTTTTCCAGGAAGTTGTCCGGGTAGTAGCCGAAACTGGTGACGCCCTGGCGTTTGAGTACACCCATCCACTCTGCCAATTGCTCAGCGCTGATATCCGGTGCGGCTTGGGTGCGCCAGTCTTTGGCTTGCAATTCGAAGATGGTTTTTTGCATCGCGCCGGGGCGCGTCTTGACCGTGGCGATGAGTTTTTCCAGCCAGGCGTTGGAGGTTTTCACTTCCTGGCCTTCCATCAACGGCATGGCCATCGGCGCGGTCCAGTCGTAGGCCTGGAGGAAGTCATCGAGGTTCTGCGCGAACCAGGTTTCGCTGCCAGGGTTGAGCATGGGCTCGGCGAAGATATTGCGCGCGGTCAGCACCTGCGGGCCACGGATGGCGCGGACCTTGGCGGTGAGTTCATGGGTGAAGTCGATCAGGTAACGGCTTTTGAAACGGGTCCAGCGCTGCATCACGGCAGGGTCGGCACGCAGGGCCGCGATGCTGTCCGGCAAACCTTGGGCCGCGTAGGCCTTGAGCGCTGCGGGGCTGGCGTCTTCGAAGTCGTTGAACACCGCATCATCGTGGTAGAGGATGCCGTCAATCGGCCCTACACGCGCCAGGTCTTGGTAGATCTCACCGATGACCTGCCGCACCTTGGGATCAAATGGCGACAGGCGTTTGTATTGATCCGGGTCGGGGCCGACTTGGCCGGTTTTCGGGTCCCAGCGGGTGACACGCGGCAGCTTGGGGTCGAGGGCAAAACTCAGCACCGGCATCCACGCGTACACACTGGCATGGGCGCGGGTGTGCAACTGCCAGGCGACCCGGTTGAACAGGTCGGCACGCATCGGCAGATGGCGGTTGGGGAAGTACAGCGAATGCACTAGGCCGTCGCCCTTGGGGTCGGCAAAGGCTTGCAGGAAGACGGTGCCGGCGCCCATGTCCACCACGCGCTGAACCAACACGTCGAGGTTGCGCGCCTGTTGGGCTGGGTCGGGGTCGTACACGTTGTCCAGGTCTACGTGCAGCACGCGCATCGGCGCCTTGGTCTGCACGGCCACCATGCTGTTGGCAAAATGCTCGCCGTCCGGGTCGGAGGCCACCAGAAAGCGTGGGCTGTTCATCAGGTTGCCGAGGTCGTCGAGTCCATCCTCCAGGGTCAACGCCATTTCATAGCCGTGCTCGCCGACCACCGCCAACGAGGTGCCATCGGCGGCCCCGTACGGCCACACCCACACACGCGGCGCCTTGCCGGTGACGGTTCGAATTTTGTTCGAAATCGCGGCGACGTCAGCCCGCATGCGCGCCTGGAACTGCGCTTCGCTTTCGTAGCCGTTGGTCTTGGGGTCAAAGCTTCGCGTGGTGGCGGCCGGTTCCAGGTTGCCCTGGGGGTTGGCCAGGATGCCCTTGTGATTGGCGTCGGTGTGAGCGGCGATTTCCACCAGGCCAGACTGGGACACTTCACGAATCTGCTGCCACGTCAGGAATTCCCCGCGTGGCCGTGGTGTACCGGCAAAATCCACCGGTTGGTTCAACGGCGTGTCGATCCAGGAGCCCACCGGGGCCAACAGAGCCGGCCAGTGATAAGCACGCAGAATTGGCATCACGCGGGTGTAGAAGCTGGAATAACCGTCATCGAAGCTGAGCATCACCGCCTTGGGTGGCAATGCCGGGCCGCCGCGCCGGGCCGCCAGGATCTGATCGACGCTGACCGCCTGGTAGCCATTCTCCCGCAGCCACGCCAGCTGCTCGATCAAACGCTCGGTGCGCACCGCCACCACGGCTTGATCGGGGTCGCGATCCTCTACGTCGTGATAGGCAATGCCCAGGAAGTGGTTCTTCGGCCACGGCGCTTCGTTGGGCGCTATCGGCCGTTCGGCGGGTGGAGTGTAGGGCGCGGGTTGTTGGGCGCAGGCGGCGGCCAGCATTACACCCAGGACCAACAAGCAACGGCTGAGGACGGTCATGGTCAGGCTCTTTTAGAAACGGTAAGTGAGGTCGACGAGCAGGCGCAGATCGCGTTCGCGATCACCGTCATAAGGTCGGCTGATCAGGCTGAGGTTGGCGCCCATTTCCAGTACGTCGTTCCAGCGATAGCGTTGGCCGTAGCCAATCAGGCCGATACCGCCGGTGGAGTAGTCACGCTGGCTGTAGGTACCCGCGCCGATTTGGAACTGCTGACTCCACTGGGTTTCGTAGCGGTGATAGAGCACGTGATTGACGTTGATCATGGGCAACACCGTGAAGTCCGACTTCGGGTTGAAGTACACGGTGTCTTCCTTGCTGTTGCGGCTGGCGCCCACTTCCAGGCCCAGGTCCACTTGCACATGGGGCGAGCTGTATAGGCCTTCGCGGCCGGTGAGCAAGGCTTCGAAGCGATCGTTGCCGTCGCTGAAATGGGACGGGCTGAGGGTCAGTTTCCACTCGCGGCTTTCGTTGGCGCGCCAGCGGATAAAACCGCTGCCGCCGTTGGCTGTGACGCCGTCATTCAGGGCCCGCAACGGCGTGGTGCTGAGCAAATAGCCGAGGCTGCCGCCGTATTGCCAGTGGTCGTTGATGTCGCGGGCAATCGACACGCTGGCGCCTTGCTTGGAACCGTCGCCATAGGAATGGTTGGACACTTCGGCTTCGATGGTCATGTCACGGGTGCGACGCTCCACGCCCACGCGCTGCCAGCGATGTTGGCCAGTGCCTTCCTGGAAGTCGGCGGTGGCATAACCGGCACCAGCGAACAGGCGCCAGTCTTCGTCGATGGGCGGCGTGTAGATCACGCTTTCAATGCCCCAGTCTCGGCTGCCGGAGACGGCACCGGCGTCGTTGTTATTGCCGCCACCGTAGCTTTTGCCGGTGTAGGCTTCGACACGCAGCTCGGCCATGTCGTGCACATCGCGCAGGCGGCTCAGGCGCTGCACCTGACGGTTGTCCGGGTTGCGGGCGAGCACGTCGTCGGTGAGCGCGTCCATCTGCCGCCATTCTTGCAAGTCCATGGCGGTATAGGCTTGGGAGACTTCCAGGCCGATGTCGCGGGGGGCCTGGGTTTCGGTTTCCTTGAGCGTGCCTTCGGCGCGGCGCGGCCAGTCGCGGGCGCGGTACATGTCGGCCTGGGCCAGGCGCAGACCCACGTTGCCCGGTGCCTTGGCCACCAGGGCTTCCAGGCTGGCCTCGCTACCGGGCAGGTCACCGCCATAGGTACCGGCCTGGGCGGATAATTGTTGGGCGTCCATCCAGTTGTCATTGGGGTTACCAATGGGCAAGCCCTTGAGCTCAACGCGGGGGTTTTGCTCCTTGGCCAGGTTGTTGGCGACCTGGCGGGCCTCTTCGACCTTGTCGCTTTCCAACAAGGCGTAGAACAGCGCCGTGCTGTCATCGACCCGATAGCTGGCGTCGGTGTCAGGGGCGGTGAGTACCTGGCGGTACAACGGCTCGGCCTTTTCCGGCTGGCGCTGTTCCAGGTAAGAGCCAGCGACCCAACGCAACGCGTAGGTGGGCAGTTGCACGCCTTCGCTGGTGAGGGTTTGGTAATCGCGGATCACCTCGGCATGCCGCGCTCGCGCCTTGAGCGCACCCAGGCGGTCGATGCGCCAGCGGATGACATCGTCCTTGGCTGTGGCGTCGGGAGCCCAGCGGCTGATCAGTTTGTCGTAGTCCTGCAGGGCACGGTCTGCGATGACGTAGCGTTCTTTTTCTGTACGCGTGGCGAACTCGGCCATGCGCACACGCTCGGCGGCAAGGTCGCCTTCGAGGCGGCGCTGGGTGACGGCGTCCACCAACCCCGGGCGCTTGGCCGAGAGGCGCAGTGCCGGCTCCGGCAGCCGCGCCTTTTGCAGGGCAACGATGTACTCACTGGCCACTTCGGGCTTGTCACCGGCGCGGATAAAGGCTTGGTCGAATTCGAATAGCGCGTCGTAGTTCAAACCGGCACGTGTCAGCGCATACCCCAGGGCCATGCGGCGGTTGGGGTCATTGGGTTGGGCCGCCACCAGCGTGCGCAGGCGTTGCACCGCCTCGTTGGCTTTGCCGCCATCGGCCTGGGTGAGGGCCTGGCCCAGTTGCAGGTCGACGTTATGGGGTTCACGCAGCAACGCCTGGCGATAGACCGCTTCGGCCTGAGCCCACTGCTTTTGATTGCGATAAGTGCGCGCCACCGTGGCGAGTGCCTGGGTGGTGAGGTTGCGATGCTTGCCTTGCGCCTCGTACACCTTAAGCACTTCTGCGTCTTGCCCGGCCCAGCCGGCGATCACCAGGTGGTCGCTGACCTGGCCTGGGGTCTGGCGTTCGGCGGAGAGTTGGCGCAGTTGGGTCAGCGCCGGCGTGAAGTGGCCGTTGCGGGCCTGGATGATCAGGGCGTCGTAGGCTGGGTCGGCAAACGCAAGGCCTGGAACCAGCAACTGGCTGCACAGGGCGGCCCCGATAAGCAGACGCAACCGGCCGGAGACACTGTAGGGGTGGTTTCGCAGCATATCGTGAGCTTCCTTACACACGGAAAGCCTTAACGATAGGTGATCCTGAGCGAAACGCATCAGGGTGTCGGCGTCTCGGGACCCGACCTAGCTTTCCTGTAGGAACTATCTCTTAGCGAAGTAGGGGGAAGTGCAATTCAGAACAATTGTTCAGAATTGTGCGAGCGCGATTTTTTGCCCTCACACAAAACGAATGTGGGAGCCGGGTTTGTGTGGGAGCCGGGCTTGCCCGCGATGCAGGCACCGCGGTCGTTCAGCCAGACCGGGGCGATGCTATCGCAGGCAAGCCAGCTCCCACACAAGCCAGCTCCCACATTTTTTACTGCATTTTCAGCGCTTACTGGGCGCCGCTGACCGCACCGGCCTTGGACATCACAAAGCTGAGGAACTGCTCAACGGTCATTTTCTGGCCGTTGAAAGTCACTTCGTTATTGGCGTAGTGCAGCTTGGAAACCACATCGGTGCCCACCAGGGTTGCCATTTGGGTGCCGACGGCCATGCCGCTGACCATCTCGGCCGCCATCTGCGATTGCTGCTCGATGGCTTTGGGGTCAGTCACGCCGCCGACCTGGGCTTGCAGGGCGGCCACGTCGCTGATCATCGGCTTGGACAGGGTCAGGTTGGCATCGAGCAGCGCAATCATCTGCTTGCCCAGCTCAACCGGCGGCAGCTCCATAGACGTTGGCTTGGCCAGGTCGACCACCAGGTTGAACTTGCTTTCGCCGTGGGTGGTTTTCAGCGACAGGTTTTCCACCGCCAGTTGCGGCTTGGCAGCCAATACCTGGTTGACGTTGGCTTCGGCCAGGGCCTGCTCGGCTTCGGTCAATTGCAGTTCCGGCACCGGTTGGCCGGCAGCGGCAGCGGCTTGCACCGGTTGCATTTTGTCCTGGTAGAGCTTGGTCAGCACCAGCATCGCCGGGATGTCGACGTTCTTCATGCTCACAGCCATGGCCGCCGAGCCGACCGGCTTGCCCTGGTAACCGATCTCGTCGATTTTGTAGTCGACGCGACCGGCCAGGTTGTTGTCCTTGGCTTGGGTGGAATCTTTCTGCTCGAAGCCCTTGAGGGTCAGCACCGCTTTCTGCGGGCCGAAGGTGACCTTGGTGTCGGTCAGCTCCACAGTGTTCTGGCCGGTGTAGAAGCCAAAGGTGGACTTTTCAAGGTTGCTGGCGACGGTCAGGCCAGCCAGTTCCGCTTCGAACGGTGCGCCATTGGCATCGATCGCCGCGACCTTGAGGCTGTTCATGAAGCCATCAGCCTTGACCTTCTGGCCTTCGGCGCTGCTGTCGAATTCCAGGTTGGCGCCGGAGAAGCTCACCGAGGAGGTGTCATCCTTGAATTCCAGCGGCAGCAATTCGATGTTGCCGCTGACCGAACGGCTGTAGCCGATATTCGCCACGCCTTTGAGCGGCGACACGTCTTTGCTGGCGGCGAACCATTTTTCGGTGGTGGGGTTCTTTTCCAGTTCGTAGTGACTGGTGGCCATGACCGGCAACCACTTGAGGGTCACCAGGCGCGAGAACGGCAGCGGGCCGTGTTCGATATGGTCGACGAACAGCAATTCGGGGTTCGGGTTGTCTTCGCCGAACACGCTGCCTTGGCCCTTGAGGCGATAGTGCGCGGTGCTGCTGAACACGCCACGGTCCAGGGACACCAGCTCCAGGGTCACGCTACCATCGACGCCGGCCATGGAGGTCTGCAGTTCTTTATTGGCGCTCTGGATAGCGGTTTGCAGGACCGGCTCCAGTTGTTTACCGGTGTACCAGGCACCGCCCGCACTGACGGCGCCGACGGCGACAACAAAACCCAAGAAAACAACGGCTGGCTTATTCATGAAGTGACCTGATCAAATCCTGTGAGAAGTGGGCTGTCTTCCTTGAACCCCTGAGGGGATTGGCTCAAGCCCGCCGAAAACGGGGGAAGATTAGCACTGGCGGGCGTAAACGGCCCAGCCTTTCAGAGGGATCAGTTCAGCAGGAGTTCAGGAGTACTCTTGTTCGACTTCATCCAGTTGGTGATCAAAACTCTTCAAGCGCGCGGTCCAGGTGTACACCAACACCTCGAACTCGCGGTGTATCACGGCGTTGCCGGGGGTGTCGGCCTTGGGGTCGCAAAAATCCAGCTGGTAGCGCTCGCGGGCCATTTGCGTGGCCACGTCGGACAATTCCCGCGCGTTATCCAGCCAATGCCTACCGTCGGCAACCTGTCGGTCCAGCAGCACGCATTGTTTTTTCAGGACTTCGAGGCTTTTTTCCAGCGGCGTGCCGGTGAGGTCGCCCATGACTTCCTGGAACGTGCGCCCCGGCTGCCAGTAACTGCCCCAGAAATAGCGGTCGAACACGGTTTCGACGCGGCGCAGGGCGACCTTGGTGTCCCAGATCGCCACGCGGGTCTTGCCCTGCTCGAGGAGTTTTTTCTTCACCCGCTGGTTTTGATACGACGCCCAGGCCACCACGCCGATGGACAAGGTGCCGATCACCAGGCAGGCGCTGTCGAGGAACACCATCGCCTTGTCGAGTTGATGGGCGAGCATGACGCCGTAAAAATACGCGGCCGATAACAAAACCAGTGCGAAGAGCACGCACCAGAAAGCGGGAGCATAAGGGTTTTTCATTCTTGGAATCCCCATGAGCAAACGCGAGCTTTGTCGGGTGAGGCGCCAGCGGGCCTCACCCAAGAAAGCATAGCAATCACCTCACGGTTTGCCGGGTTTTTGCCCTTGCGTTCGTCCGCTTTCCCAACCGCCGCCCAGGGCCAGGAACAGGTCGATCTGGCTCATGGCAACCTGGGTGTTGGCCGCCGCCAATTGCGCACGCATATCGGTGTAGGTGCGCGTGGCTTGCAGGTCGGCCAGGAAGGATTCGCGGCCGGCCTGAAAGAAGCGGTGGGTCTGGCCCGCCGCTTCTCGGGCCGACTGTTCAGCGTCGGCCAGGGCGTCGCGGCGTTGCAACACGGCGGTGTATTGGGCCAGGCCGGTCTGGGTTTCGCGGATGGCGTTGAGCACCACGCCGTCGAAGTGGGCCAGGGCGCCCTGGGTCGCGGCTTCGGCTTCATGCACGCGGGCGCGGGCGCCGTTGGTCGGTACAGTCCAGCTGATCATCGGGCCAAAGCCCCAGCGGTTGGTGGCAGGCGTGCCAAGGTTTTCCAGCAAGCCGACGGTGCCGACCGTGGCGCCGATGCTGATATCCGGGTACAACGCGCCGGTCGCCACACCGATGCGTGCGGTGGCGGCGGCCAGCTGGCGTTCGGCCTGGCGTACATCGGGACGGCGTTTGAGCAATGTCGCGCCATCGCCTACCGGCAGCAGTTGAGCGATATGCGGCAGCTCAGCGCAGGTGCCCGTGCCGGCTGGCAGTTGGTCGACAGGTTTGGCCAGCAACATCGACAGCCGAAACAGCGCGGCCTGACGCGAGGCTTCATAGCGCGGTATGTCGGCGCGCAGGGATTTGTATTGGGTTTGCGAGCGAGTCACCTGGGTTTCGTCGCCGCGCCCGGCATCCCGCAGGCGCTGGGTCAGTTTGGTGCTCTGGGCTTGCAGGTCGAGGGACTCGTTGGCAATCGCCAGCTCTTCGTTGGCCGCGCACACCTGGGTATAGGAGCGCACCACATCGGCCACCAGGGTGATGCGGGCGATATCCGCCGCAGCCTGGGTGGCGTCGGCGCTGGCCTGGGCGCTTTCGATGCCACGCTGCAAGGTGCCGAACAGGTCGAATTGATAGGACGTGGTAATCCCGACGCTACCGATATTGCCCACCGGGACTTTGTCCGGCAGCAAGAAGGCCTCTCCAGACTCCTGCAAACGCTGGGCCTCGGCCTTGACGCCGGCACTCCAGCCGCCAGCGGATTCGGCCTGCTGCACCTGGTAACGCGAGCGCTGCAGATTGGCGGCGGCCACGCGCAGGTCGGTGTTGGAGGCCATGGCCTGGCGCACCAGTTCGTCCAGGCGCGGGTCTTTGTACAGCTTCCACCAATCCGCTGGCACTGGCGCCGAGACTACATTTTTGCCTTCGCCCATGATCGGCCCTTGGAGGTCGCCACGGTTGACCGCAGCCTGCTCCGGCAGTTTGTAATCCGGGCCTACTACTTGGCAGGCCGACAGCAACAACCCCAGGGAAGCGGTTGCCAGAAGCCGCTTCATGGTTTGCCCCCGTCTTTAACTTTGTCGTCAATGATCGACACCGTCGCCGTGCGCCCGGCGATCATGCGAAAGTCCGCCGGCACGTCATCGAAGGCAATGCGCACGGGGATCCGCTGGGCCAGGCGCACCCAACTGAACGCCGGGTTAACGTTGGGCAACAGATTGGAGCCGCTGCTGCGGTCGCGGTCTTCGATACCGGCGACGATACTCTGCACGTGGCCATGCAGGCGCGCGTTGTCGCCGATCACACGGATATCCACACCCATGCCTACGTGAATGCCGTCGAGCTTGGTCTCTTCGAAATAGCCGTCGATGTGGAAGGAATTGCTGTCCACCACCGATAGCACCGGGCGCCCGGCGGTGACGAACTCCTGGGTACGCGGTGCGCGGTCGTTGACGTAGCCGTCCACGGGGCTGCGAATCACCGAGCGGTAGAGGTTGAGTTGGGCGGAGTCGACTGTCACTTGGGCTTCGGCCAGGGCCGATTGGGCGCGGGCGACGCGGGACTGGCTCTCTTCCAGTTGCTCGCTGGGCACCAGGTTGCCCAGGCCACGGTTACGCTTGTACTGGCGCTGGGCCTGGGCCAGGGTTTCCTGGCGGTCGGCCACGGCGGCCTGGGCTTGGCGCAGGGCCAGCTTGAAGCGGTCCTGGTCGACGGCGAAGAGCACCTGGCCCTTGGTCACCAACTGGTTGTCGCGCACGTCCACGCGCTGGATCAGCCCGGAAACGTCCGGGGCGATCTGCACGATGTCGGCACGGATGTGGCCGTCACGGGTCCAGGGCGCAAACATGTAGTACATGACCATGCGCCACACAACGACGACCGCGAAACTCACGATCAACAACGTCAGGACGACACGGCCGATAGTCAAAAAAGGTTTTTTCATGTCATCAAATATCGACTGAGTGAGTCCACCGCGCCCAGCAACAGCGCGTAGAGCCCCACATTGAACAATGCCCGGTGCCAGACCAGGCGATAGAAGTGCATGCGCGTCAACAGCCCGTGCACCACCAGAAACAACACATAAGTAATGCCCATCAGCACCAGCAGCGTGGGCAGGAATACCCCGCTGATATCCAGGTCACCGATCATAAAGGCGCTCCATCAGGTAACGGCGCTTGCATCTCTGTACCGCCAATGAACTCCACACCGGGCAACAGCGCCAGGCGCAGGCCGGCCAAGGCGTGCAGCAGGTGCAGGCGGGTGTCGTTTTCGTCTTGCAGGCCCTGGCCGTTGAGGGCGCGACGCGTGCGGTCCAGGGTCATCAGCAGACCGCTGGGCGCGGGCAAGCGTTCACCCGCCTTCAGGCAGGCCTTGAAGTAACCGCCCACGCCTTCCACCACCTGGTTGAGCAACACCCGTGGCACACCAAGGATGCGCGGCGAGTAGGCCAGCAGATCGAGCAGGTTCAAAGCCACGCGCAAGTCGCGCAGGGCGATGCCAGTGTCCTGGCCGGTGAGCGCCAGGCGCGGCAGGTGTTGCATCAGGCGGTCGAGCATTTGTACGGCCATGTGCCGGTGCTCGGCCAGGGTGGCGGGCTCGGTGAGGCTGACGATGTCGCGCCAGCTGAAACGGGTGAGGCGCTTGGCCGCCAGTTCGGCGCCGAAGGGTCGGGCGATCAAGGTCCAAACGAACGCGAACAGCAGACCCACGGGCCCGGCCAGGTTGACGTTGGCGAAGTTGAGAAAGTCCGCGTCATAAGCGCCCTGGATGCTGATGAACGATGAGGTGTTCACCAGCGTCAGCAACATGCCCAGGTAAAACCGTGGCTGCACCGTGAGGGTACCGATGCAAATAAACGGCACGGCGAAGGCCAGCACCAGCATGGGGAAATCATGCAGGTTGGGCAGCACCAGAAACAGATACAGGCTGGCGAACAGCACCGACATGGCGGTCCAGAAAAAGAACCGATAGATCTGCGGTGCAGGGTCGTCCATCGAGGCGAAAAAGCTGCACGCCACAGCGGCAAGGATCACGGCGCTGCCGCCGTCGGTCCAGCCCAGCAGAATCCACAATACCGACGCGACAATGATTGCGGTGACGGTGGAAAACGCCGAGTAGAACATCAGCCCACGGTCGAGGAACGGTGTGAGCCGGCCCAGGCGCCAGTGCCGGTAAACGGCACGCCAGGTGTCCTGGCTTTCGCATTGGATGGCGGCTTGCAGGCTGCGGCAGTCTTGCCACAGGTCGACCCATTCGCCCAGGCGGTACAGGGCGTTGGAGAACAGCAACGTATGACGGTCATCCAGCGCTTCGCCCTGGGGTTGAGCGGCGTCGATCTTGTCACGCAATACGCGCCAGCGTTCCAGGGGCGCTTGTTCGGTAGTGCTTTGCAGCCAGGCGCTGGCCGCTTCCAATAACGGCGTGAGCTGGTCGAGAAACTCCGGCGCACGGTGCTCGATGGCGTACACCGCATCATCCAGAGCGTCGATCACTGGCAGCAGGTGAATCATGCGCCCGCGCAGTTCCTTGGTGTTGCGTACTGTCTGCGGGCGCGCGCCTTCGTGAGGCAGTTGGCCGATCATCAATTCGAGGGTATTGAAAGTGGCGACCATGCCGCCGCGCAGGTTGCTGACTTCTTCGGGGTCGACCTTGCGGCTGAGAAAGCGCTGGCTGTAGACCTGGGCGTCGCTGAACCACTTGGCCACCGAGCCATCGAACACCGGCATCAGGCGCCGGGGCCAGAACATCGCGCCCACCACCGCCGCGACCGCAATGCCGAGGAAGATTTCTTCGGTACGCGCCTCCGCCACATCCCAGACCGCCAAAGGGTTATCCACCACCGGCAGGGCAATCAGCGGCAAGGTGTAGCCGGCCAGCATCAGGGCATAGTTATTCGCGGTGCGCAGGTGCATGGACAAGAACAGCAAGGTGCCCGTCCACAGCGCAATCACCACCACCAGAATGTAGGGTGACTGCACGAACATCGGCACAAACAGCACCGCCGCCGCCGCGCCCATCAGGGTGCCGATGGCGCGGTACAGGGCTTTGGAACTGGTTGGGCCGACAAACGGGCTGGAGACGATATACACCGTGGCCATCGCCCAGTACGGACGCGGCATTTGCATGAGCATGGCGATGTACAGCGCGATCATCGACGCGGCGAAGGTACGCACCCCGTAGAACCAATCGCGGGCAGGCGGGAAGCCGGTAAAAAATCCGTTCAAGACGACACAGCCTCAGCCGCTTCGAAGGCGCGCAGTACGCGCAGTGCGGCTTGCAGATCGTCAGGGGCGATATCTGCCAACACGTCTTTGCGCAGGCGCACCAGTTGCGCTTCCACCGCCTGCACCAACTCACGGCCACGCTCGGTAAGGCTCAGGGCTTTGGCGCGGCGGTCGTGGATGTCTTCGGTGCGGCAGACGTAGCCGTCACCGCACAGCCGGTCGAGCAGGCGCACCAGTGATGGGCTTTCCATACCGGAAGCCTGGGCTACTTTGACCTGGTGTACCCCGTCGCCCAAGCGGCCGATCATCAACAACGGCACGGCGCAGGCTTCGGAGATGCCATAGCTCACCAGCGTGGTCTGGCAGATTTTGCGCCAATTACGGGCGCCCACCACCATGCTGCTGCTGAGGCTCATCTGGAGTTGTTCGAGGGATTGAGGCACTGGATAGTTCGCATACAGTTAGTTTGCTAACTATCAATATGGTGGAGGAAGGGTTTGCCGTCAAGTTTTGAAACAATTTCGCAGATGAGTGGTGGGATGCGCGTTCGCCATGCGACAAACAAAATGTGGGAGCTGGCTTGCCTGCGAAAGCGGTGGTTCAGTTGAATATTCAGTGACTGACACGCCGCCTTCGCGGGCAAGCCCGCTCCCACATTAGGTCAGCGTCGGCTTCATGCTTGCTGCTCAGCCTGCCCGCCCAGACGACGTAGTCTTCCACGCGGAATTAGTCGCACCCACTCATCAATAGGCGATATCCCTTTGATAAGAAAAAACGTCTGCAGCATCTGATAGTCCGTTTCACCTAGAGAAATAAGACATTTCCCATCTTTCACGAAGTGTCGGGATCACCTCTTACTCGCCCATCAACCTCAGGCTCTCCTCCTCAATAAACCCAAACACCTCATCCGCCACGCTGTATTGAAACTGCTTACGCCGATGCTTGGAAAGCTTCCCACCGTTATCCAGGCACATCATCACCAGCTTCGACAAATCACTGCCACGCACGTCGTAGCGTTGGTTCACTGCTTTGATCACTTGGTCATAACGGTCGAGGAGTTCGGTTTCTTCGCGCAGTTCCACTTCCAGGGCTCGGCGGGCCATTTGCAGGGTGAATTCGACGCAGCGGGTCGCATCCCAGTAGCGATAGATCGAGGGGTGGCCGATGAAGTCGAACGCCATGTGGTCCGCATCCAGCCAGATGACGTTCCAGAACTCACGGGTTGGCTGGGAAAAGGTTTTCAGCGCTTGCAGGTAGGCTTGCTCTTCATGCTTCATGGCGACAGAAACCGGTAGCAGCAAACCATTTTCCAGTGCGCCGTAGTGGCAAAGCGTCTGGTGAATCAGGAAGCGAGACAGGCGCCCATTACCGTCCATGAACGGGTGCAGGAAGACGAAACCGAAAGCGGTGACCGCGGCCGCAACCAAAGGATCGACGTCTCGAACGGGCTGGTTGGCGAAGGCCATCAGCTCTTCCATCAATTCCTGGCAAAGCGCGGGGGTTGGCGGTACGTAGCTCACACCGGCTGCGCCGCGCAGCCCGTTATGCAGATGGTTCTGTTCGTGGCGAAACGCGACGGCTTTGTCGAAGGGGTTGGAGACAGTGCTGTTTTGCAGCTCGACCAAGTAGTCTTCGGTGAGCAAACGGCCTTCGTGGGCCTGGCGCAGGAGTTGAACGAAGCGACGGGATTTTTCTTCGCTGGGTTGTTCTTTTTCGATGGCAAATGAATCGCGGGTTTCGTGCAGGTACGCCCACTGGATGGCGCGGTCCATCATTTCGGGAGGGAGGGTGCGATAACCTTTAGATCGAGCGCCTCACACAGATGAGCGTATCCGACTGTTGGCAGGGCGAGCTTTTCCAGAAAAAATTCACTTAAGCGATTAAAGCCCAGTTTTTTTACCGCTCACCATTTTTTTTTACATACTCGCATTTCTTGGGATATTTTTTTACACCCCTCGCCCACCCCGCAACATCAAATTCAACTCATCCACCACCACCGCCCAATCCGCATCCTCCAGAATCTCTTCACGCAAAAATGTCTTCTGGGCGTCGCTCCAAAAAAACGCATCCGCCAGTTTCAACTCCGGCTTGAGCGGCGAATGAGAGGCGACAAATTGCTCAATACTGACCGGGTCGTCCAGCAGGCCAAGCTGTTTGAACAAAGCCGGCAAGCTGTGCAGTGGCGATTCCATGAAAGGCTCCTCATAAGTAGGTTCAAGTGAGTCTAGCGGCAGCCTTCAGGTTGCGGCGCCGGTGCGTTGCATAGCACGAACAACCGCGCCCTGGCGCCACCGCCGTCCTGGCGACTGAGTTCGCGCCAGCCGTTGGGCAGTGGCGCGAATTCATCTGGGGCTTCGTTGCTGCTGATCAACCATACCCGCCGCGTTTGAGCAGGCAGTGCTGAGAGGCGGTCCAGATAGATGCGGCCACCGTCCTGGTCCACCAGTGTGCCGAAACCATAGGCGTTCGGGCGCGTCGCGGTGCCGTCGGGTTTGGGCGGTGTGAAGAGCTGCAGTTGCGCGTCGGTCTGGTCGTAATACACGTAGCTGAGGTACCACATCATGTCACTGAGGACGATGCGGTCGCCTTCCTGGTAGTCGCGATTGACGAACTCCACCGGCACGTTGAACTGGTCGTGTTCATCCACTTCGAAGTTGTTCTTTAGCCCCAACAGTTCTACGCCAACAAACAGTGCGAACAACGCCACGCCCAGCCAGGACAAACGGGGCGGCAAACGGTCGATGGCAAGCGCCAGGACTATCGGCAGGCCTAACGCATACACCGTGAGGTAGCGCTCGATAAACACGGGCGAGATAAAGGACACGCCATAGACCAGCAGCAGCGGCAGCAGGCAAAACAGGGCCGGCAGGCGCGCCGCGTTATTGCGCCAGGCCGTCGATACAACCACCACAGCCAGCAGCAGGGGTAACAGCCAGAACAGCGGCGGCCACAGGCCGAGACCGTCATCCTGCAACAGGAACTGCCAGATGATCGACGGCAGCGACAGTAGATTGACCGGCTCTTCCCAACCAATGTCGCCGCCGACTTTGAGTTGTTCGACGTGCTGCACCAAATCCAGCAGGTTGGGTAGCCAGGGCAGATACAACAACACTATCGCTACGTTGGCGACCCACCACGCAGGTCGCGTGATCAGGCGTTGAGCTGGCGCCTGCAATCCCAGGTACGCCCAATGCACCAGCACGCACAGCGCGGTGAAGTAGTGGGTATAGAACCCGGCGCTCATTAACAGCACATACACAGCCAAATAACGCACGCGCTCGGGCTGCTTCACCCAGTACACCAGGGCCAGCGTGGCGCCCAGTAGCCACACGCCCAGCAGCGAATACATGCGCACTTCCTGGCTGTAGCGCACTGCGGTCGGCAGCATCGCCAACAGGATCCCCGCCAGCACGGCTGCGCGTCGGGTGGACAGTTGCCGTGTCAGCCAGATGCCCAGGCCCACGACGGCCACGCCGGGGATTGCACTCAGGCTGCGAATTGAGCCGATGCTGTCGCCGAATACTTCGATCCAACCGCGCAGTAGCAAGAAATACAGCGGTGGGTGCACATCATGGGCCGCGTGAAACCACAGGTCGGCCAGGGCGTATTCGCTCAGTAACAGGCTTGAGCCTTCGTCGCCCCAGATCGCCGCCGAGGTGAGGTGGTAAAACCGCAGGGCCATGGCCAGCGCCAGGATCGGCACCCACCACAGACGGCTGAGCCAGCCGGCACCTTCCCAGGTCGAGCGATGCAAGGCAGCCAATGCCCCAACTGTTTCGTTTTGCTCTACCACAGACCGACGCACCTCAAATTCTCCCGGCATGACCCTGCTTGCCTATGCGCAAACACCGCCACTCTAGGCCAAAAGCCCTGGCCTCGCCGCTGGAATCGGACAAATCAGCAATTTGTGTAGGCCTTCACCGAAGCACTCGTCGGATCAGGCTATTATTGCCCCTTCTCCAAGGACTCAGGATCAAGGAAACGTTATGCGCATCGGTTTGCTGTCACCTCTGGCCCTGGCCCTGTTGGCCGGTTTTTCCCTACCGGCCCAGGCCAGCTCTGACGACTCGTGTTACCCCGATTGGCGGGTATCGCGTGACAGCTACGAGCCGTGCAGCAACCAGCCGTTTCTCAGCCCTGGCAACGACAGCCGGGTGAACCTGCGCCTGTTGCTGGCCGACAAAAAAGCTGCGCCCCTGGCCCCCAATGCCTTAGGCGAAGACGATTTGGCGCAAGGCTTTGGCCCGGTGCCGTTTCCGGTGTACCGCCTGGTGCCGGTTCCGGCCACGAATGAGGAGCCTGACAACAAGGCTGACGATTCACGCACAGCCGAACTCGACACGCTGCTCCAGCCCCTGGGCATCAAGCGCGAGGAGTACAAGACCGCAGGCCAGGCCTTCCTGAATGGCGAAGGCAGCCGTTGCCGCAGCAATGACGATGACAGCGCCACGGCGTTTATCAGCCAGGTGATCAAGGCCCAGATGCCGCCCGCCGAGCGCGATGTGTTGGTAAAAGCACGCCTGCAGCTGCTGACCACCTGTGACTGGAGCCGCCAGGTCGTGGACGCGCAGTTGACCCCCTCGGCCAACGCCCAGTTGTTTCGCACCTATTTGCAGGCCGCCGGCGACTTCTACAGCGGGCGTTTCGATTACGCCGAACGCGGGTTCGCCGCCGCCGCCACCAGCGATGTGCCGTGGCTGAAGGAAACGGCAATGTACATGACTGCGCGTACTTCACTGAATCAGGCCCAGGCCGAAGCCTTCGACGAATACGGCATGCCGCAACGCGAGCATGTGGATAAGTCGGCCTTGAGCGATGCCGAAGAAGGTTTTCTCAGTTACCTGAAACATTATCCACAGGGCGATTACGTTGCGTCGGCCCGTGGCCTGTTGCGCCGTGTGCACTGGCTGGCGAACGAAGACGCCAGGCTTGCCGAAGACTTCACTTGGCAGTTCACCGAGGCCACTGAGGCCCAGCGCAATGTGAGCGTGGACGAACTGGTGGAAGAGGCCGACCTCAAGTTGCTGATGGTCGGCAATAAAGCGGCGAACAGCCCGATGCTGCAAGTGGTCAGCGACCTGATGGCGATGCGCGCCCACACCCCGCCGCTGTTGAGCCGTGAAGACCTGGATAAGCAAAAGAGCACCTTCGCCAGTGAGCCGGCGCTTTTTGACTTCCTGCAAGCCAGCTATGCCCTGTACGTCGAACACCAACCCGACGCGGCCTTGAAGCACCTGCCGGCGGATGTGCCGTCGAGCCTGGATTACTTCGCCTTCAGCCAACAGACCCTGCGCGCCCTGGCTCTGGAAGCCAAGCAGGACTGGAAGGCCGCCGAAGCCCTGTGGCTGCAACTGCTGCCGCTGGCCAAGCAACCGCTGCAACGTGACCAGCTCGAGCTGGCATTGGCCATGAACTACGAGCGCAGCGGCCAATTGGCCAAGGTGTTCGCCGCCGACTCACCGATCAGCGCCAAGCAAGTGCGCTACATCCTGCTGCGTAACGTCGCAGGCCCCGACCTGCTGCGCCAGCAGATCGCCAACGCAAGCGACCCGACCGAGCGTCAGAGCGCGCAATTCGTGCTCCTCTACAAAGACCTGCTGCGCGGCCAGTACGCCACCTTCGCCGATGACCTCAAGCAGGCCTCGCTCTCTGACGACAAACTCGGCACCAGCCTGGGCTACACCTATACCAGCGGCCAGACCTTGAAGCTGTTCCAATGGAACGGCGACAAGGCCGAATCCGGCTACGCCTGCCCAAGCATCGCGCAAATCGCGGCGACCTTGCAGAACGAGGCCAAAAACCCGCATGCGTTGAACTGCTTCGGTGAGTTCATCCTGCGCAACGGCCTGGACGGCATGCCGTTGGAACAACCCCGCGCCGCCGGCAGCCTGGGCAGTACCGACTCGGACTTCAAGGGTGAAACCTTCTCGCGCCTGGACGGCTACAAACAGGTGATCGCCAACGCCAAGGCGCCGAAAACCGACAAGGCCTATGCGTTGTTCCGCGCCATCAACTGCTACGCGCCGGCCGGCTACAACAGCTGCGGCGGCGAAGACGTTGCGCCGGCAGTGCGCAAAGCCTGGTTCCGCCAACTCAAGAGCGGTTTTGCCGATACCCAGTGGGGCAAATCGCTGCAGTACTACTGGTGAAGCCGCTGTGGCTAGGCTTGCTGTTGCTGGCAAGCCCGGCTTTTGGTGCCGTGGACGCCCGCGACTATGACGCCTTCTGGCTGTGGAGTGGCGTCGAGCCTCAGCCGGTGATCAAGCAGGCAAAAACCCTGTACATCCTGCAAGGCCAGATCAACTCCACTCGTCGCGCGCCCCAGCGCGGCGTGCAATTGATCGCCCAGGGCATGAGCGTGCCGCGTATTACTCAAGGCAACGTCTGGGTGGTGTACCGCGCCCACACCTTGCGCTGGCCGGAACGGGTCTACACCCAGGTGCTGGGCCAGGTGCAACGCTGGCGTGACGCCGGCAACCCGGTGATCGGCATCCAGATCGACTTCGACGCCCGCACCCAATATCTGCACGAATACGCCGATTTTCTGCGCGACCTGCGCCAGCGCCTGCCTGCCGACCTGCGGTTGAGCATCACCGGCCTGATGGACTGGAGCAGCAACGCCGACCCGGCCGCTATCGCCCAACTCAAGGGCGTGGTGGATGAAGTGGTGGTGCAGACGTATCAGGGGCGTCACAGCATCCCGGATTACGCGGCGTATTTGCCGCGGATGAATCGGCTGGGGGTGCCGTTCAAGATTGGCTTGATTCAGGGCGGGGAATGGCAAGAGCCGGGATATTTGCAGGGCAATGAGTGGTTTCGGGGGTATGTGGTGTTTTTGCAGAATCTTTGAAGTTTGGTAACACCTGTAGGAGCGAGCTTGCTCGCGAAAAACGTCAACGATAACGCGTGTTTCCTGATTGAACGCGGCGCCTGTGAGTTTTTCGCGAGCAAGCTCGCTCCTACAAAAAGCCATTAGGGCATCGAGCCGATTTTTTGCAGGTGGCCTTAGAGAATTGGATGATATAAGTTACCTCTACTGCTTTAAAGGGTGATATATCATGCAAGAAACAGCCAAGCCCTACCCCCACAAAGGGTACATCTCAGAGAGAAGCGATGAACTGATGAGAGGTATCGGCAACGGTATCGAAATAGCCCGCATTCGTCGCCGGTTGAAAATTTCCACCATATGCAGCCGCGCGGGCATTACGCGGCAGACGTATCAGCGGCTGAGGCAGGGCGAGGCCGGCGTATCCCTCGGCGTGCTGATGAATGTGCTTAGCGCGATGGACCTGGAAGAAGGTATGGCGAGCATTGCGTCACCAGAACTTGACCAGGTTGGGATTACCATGAGCCTTGCCCGTGAGCCTGAGCGCATTCGCACTGAAGGAGAACACGATGTCCTGGAAGCCGATTGGTAATGCCTTTGTTTTTTCAGCTCACTTAGTCGGTGACCCGGTCCCTGTTGGCGAAGTGGCGATGCATGGGAATGGATTCGTTTTTCGCTACGCCAACAGTTGGCTCGCGCGGCCCGACGCATTTGCGATTGACCCGCGTCGACGCGGTTGAAAGTGCCGTTTCCTATTACAGGATCGCAGACGTTTTGAAGAAGGTCAGCGACGATGCAACGTTTGATATGCGGGCGCTTACAAGCGCATGGCCTTCAATGTGCTCATCGGCAATAGCGACGACCACCTGAAACAAACCGGGCTGCTGCTGACCAGTGCCTCGGGCTATTCCCTTGCGCCAGTATTTGACGTGTTGCCCCACCCGACGCAACTAGGCTTGCAGGCACTTATCATCGGGAATGAGGGCAGGGTATCGTCGGTCAGCAATTTGCTCAGTACCCCCGAGCGCTTTGGGTTGGGAATGGATGAAGCAAGATCCATCGTCACTGATATTTATGCTGTGGTGCAAGAAGCCTCCGGCTTTTTTGAGGCGGCAGGTTGTAGCGGTGCCGATGTGCGCATGCTTTCCAATGTGTGTACCCGGTTTGCAGCCGACCTCACTTAGGATCAAGGATCTCGGGCCGCAACAAAGCGCACCCTCATTACTGAGCGACTTGCAACGGATACACCGACTCCCACCCTCCTCCCAGCGCTTTGTACAGCCCGACCATGGCCAATGACACGCCGGTGGAGCTCTCTACCCACTGCTCCTGAGTCGCCAACAACGCACTCTGCACGGTGAGTACGTTGACGAAATCCGCCACGCCTTCGACGTACTGGTGTTGGGCGGTGGTCAGCGCAATTTGGTTCTGGCGCACGGCTTCCGCGAGGCTGTCGCGGCGCAGTTGGCTGGCGTTGTAGCGGGTCAGTTGGTCGTCGATTTCATGCCAGGCACGCAGCACGGTTTGCTGGTAGGCCAGGGCCGCTTCCTGTTGCTGGGCTTCGCGTAAATCCACCATGCCTTGCAGGCGCCAGCCGTTGAACAGCGGCAGGCTCAACTGCGGGCCGAAGGCAAAGGCACGGGAACCCCAGGAGCCGAAATCCGAGAGCTGCATGGCTTGGGAGCCGAGGCTGCCAGACAGGGTGATGCGCGGGTAGAAGTCGCCCTTGGCCACGCCGATGCTGGCAGTGGCAGCGTGCAGGCGGGCTTCGGCTTGGCGGATGTCGGGGCGACGCTCGGCGAGTTCCGATGGCAGGCCGATCGCGACCTGGCGTTGGGTTTGCGGCACGGGAGCGTCTTTGGACAACTGCGCGTGCAAGGCCTGAGGCGGCTCGCCCATCAGCAGGCTCAGGGCGTTTATCAACTGGTCCTGGCGTTGCTGTAGATCTGGCAGGCGTGCTTCGATAGCCGCGACCTGGGCGGCGGCTTCGGCCACATCCAGGTCGGTGGCCACGCCGTCGGCCAACCGCAATTGCGAGAGCTTGAGGCTGTGGCGCGCAACATCAAGGTTTTGCTCGGTGACGGCACGGGTGTTTTGGACGCCGCGCAGTTGGATATAGTCCTGGGCAGTCTCGGCCAGCACCGATAACAACACGGCGCGACGGTCGTTTTCGGCAACTTCCAGCGTGGCGTCGGCTGCTTCGGTTTCACGCTTGACCCGGCCCCAGAAATCCAGCTCCCAAGAGGCCGAGAAGCCCATGTCCCATTGGTTGAAGGCTGCGCGGCCATTCTCGCCGGAGGGGTCGTTCAAGCCTTTGCCACTGTTACGTTTGCGCTGGTAGCCGCCGCCCGCATCGACATTCGGGTAGCGCTCGGCGGTGGTTACCTGACGTACCGCGCGGCTCTGTTGCAGGCGGCTGCTGGCCAACTTCAGGTCGAGGTTATCGCTGAGGGCGCGGCGTGTCAGGGCTGAGAGCTGCGCGTCGTGGAACACGTCCCACCAGCGCTCCTGCAAGGGATCGCTGACGGCACGGCTGGCAGCTTGTCGGCCCTGAGGTTCGCTCCATTGATTGATCTGCGGGCTCTCGGGCCGCTGGAAGTCGGGACCGACCGTGCAGGCACTCAGGGTGATCAGGCTCAAGGTGAGCCAGGCAACGTGTTTCATTGCTGGGCCACCTCACGCTGCTGCTCGACGGGCCGGGTATCGACGCTGGCTTCTACCGACATGCCCACGCGCAGGCGCTCAGTCAATGGCTGGTTCGGCTCAAGCACGATCTTCACCGGAATACGCTGCACCACCTTGGTGAAGTTGCCGGTGGCGTTGTCGGGTTTGACCGAGGCGAAGGTCACTCCCGTGGCTGGCGCAAGGCTTTCCAGATGGCCTTTGAGCAGTTCGCCGTCAAGGCTGTCGACGCTGACTTGCACCGCTTGCCCCGCGTGCATATGCGACAGTTGGGTCTCTTGGAAATTGGCCACCACATAGGCTTCAGAAAGCGGCACGACCGCAAGGATCTTGCTGCCCGGTGTCACGTAGGCGCCGACCCGCACCGCACGCTCACCGACCATGCCATCCACCGGTGCGACAATGCGCGTGTAAGACAGCTGATAACTGGCCATTTCCAGCGCGGCCTGGGCGCGTTTGAGTCCACCTTCGGCGGCGTCACGCTGGGCGGTGAGGATTTCCACCTGCTTGCGTTCGGCGGCCAGCACGGCGGTGGATTTAGCCAGGCGCGCAGTAGCCTGGTCGATGCGCGTCTTGGCTTGCTGGGCGTTCTGCACGGTGCCCGCACCGACGCCGGCAAGGTGGTTGTAGCGGTTCAGTTCGTGTTCGGCAAAGGCCACTTCGGCGCGATCTGCTGCCACGGTGGCCTGGGCCTGGGCGATCACCGAGCTTTGGCGCTCCAGGGTCGCGCTGGCGTTTTTCAGCTGGGCCTGGGCGACCAGGGTGTCGGCATCGGCGGCCTGGGCGGCGGCGCGAAAATCGCGGTCGTCGATCAACGCCAGCAGTTGCCCGGCTTTGACGCGCTGGTTGTCTTCCACCAGCACTTCCTTGATGAAGCCGGCAACGCGGGGAGCGACCAGGGTGAAATCCGCCGCGACGAAGGCGTCGTTGGTGGTCTGGTGCTTGCTGCCCAGTACGCCCGGCGCAACCAGGTAAACCAGCACACCGACGGCAAATACGGCGATAACGGAGACGGCAATTTTATCTTTGCGTTTCATGGAAAGTCCTTGTGGTCAGGCCGGAGCGCGAGGCGGAAAGATCCGCGTGGGCATCCAGAAAATCAGCAGGATCAACGCCACCGCGACACCGGCCATGACGACGTAAAGATCCGAAGAGGTCAGCACCACGGTCTGCTCGTGCAAGCGGTGGGCGAGGCCCGGCGCGTCAGCGTCGGCAAGGGGCGAATTGCCCAGGCGGTCTACTAACATGGTTGAATGGAAATGCCCGCGCTGGGTGGTCAATGTATCCAGCACCGCAGTGGCGATCACAGCGGCCAGGCCCTTGACGGTGTTGAACCAGGCCGAGGCAAACGGCCCTTCGATGGGTTGGATACTGCCGGTGGACAGCATCAGCAGCGGCAGCACGGCCATGGGCTGACCGAAAATCTGCAGCAGGTACCAGCCATAAAAGTCGTCACGAATCCACGCCGAGGTCAGGTGGGAACTGCCGAGGCAGCACAGCACCAACATACTCAGGCCAATGCCCAGCACCCAGCGGCAATCGACCCAGCGCAGGTTGCACAGCGCCGCCACCAGCGGCAGCGCGATCAACTGCGGCAACGCCATCAGCAGCATCACCGGTGCGGTCTGCAGCGGCCGGTAGCCCTGGACCTGGGCGAGGAAACTGGACGGGATGATGATCACCGAGGTCAGCACCATCAGCACGCCGGCCAGCACGATCAAGGCAAACGCCAGGTTGCGCAGGCCGAGCATCTGCAAGTTGAAGAAGGGCAGTGGCTGTGACCATTCGTTGAGCATGAACAGCGCCAGCAACACTGTGCCGCCACACAGCAGGAAAGTAATCAGGCCCGACTCGAACCAGTCCAGGCGATTGCCTTGCAACAGGCCGATCACCAGCATGCAAATCGCCGGGAAGCCCAACAGCAAACCACGCCAGTTGAACTGCTTGAAGCGCTCCAGGCGCAGTGGGTCTTGTGGCAAACCGTAGGCCACGGCCGCCATGGCCAGCAGGCACGGCGCGACGATCTGCCAGAACGCCCACTGCCAGCCGACGTATTCGGTCCACAACGCCGCCAGCGGCGTGCCCAGGCTGGGGCCGAAGGTGGCGGTCAGTGCGTAACCGGCCAAGCCATACAGCTTGACGTTGGCCGGCAGGAAACGCAGTGCCACGGTCATCAGCATCGGCGGCAGCGCGCCACCGGCCAGACCTTGCACGGTACGCAGCAGCAGCAGGCTTTCGTAGTTGGGTGCGAACGGGCAGAGGATGCCCAGCACGGTGAACAAGCCGATGGCGCACAGCGTGAAACGGCGCAGGGAAAACGTCACCGAACACCACGGCGCAAACGCCATGGCTGCCACGGAAGTGGCGGTGTAGGCGGCGACCAGCCAGGTGCCTTCATCAAAGCCGATGTATAGCGCACCACGGATATCGGCGAGGGCGACCTTGGTGACCATTTCGTTGAGACCGGAGACCAGTACCGCCAGCAATACGCCGAGCAAGCCGATGATGATGCGCGGGCCGAATACGGGTGGGCTCAGAGCCGTAGGTTTGGCTGCGGCCTGGAGGACGGGGGCAGCGAGGGACGTCATGAACAGGTAACTCGGAATGAGAAATACCTGAGCAGTTTAATCAGGCACTCTCATGACAAAAAGTTACTTGTTAGCAGGTTATAAGTGCGTCAGACGCAACTTTGAACATCAACACTGAACCCTGTGGGAGCTGGCTTGCCTGCGATTGCGGCCTGACAGATGAAAATGTGTTGTCTGACGCGCCGCTATCGCAGGCAAGCCAGCTCCCACATTGATTGCGTTCGCTTTATACCGGCTGGGCTTCTAGCCAGGTGGCATGACAGCTCTCGCGCATGGTTTCGCGCAGCCACTTATGGGCAGGGTCTTTGTCGAAGCGTGGGTGCCAGGATTGGGCCAGAACCAGGGTTTGCAGTGGAATCGGCAAGGCAAATGCGCGCAGTGGCAGGTTCAGACGCTTGGCGCTCAGGAGGGCTTCCTTGGGGACCGGCAGCAGCAGGTCGGAATCGGGCAGCATGAACATCGCACCGTGAAAGCCTGGGGCGATCATGGCCACACGGCGCTCCAGGCCTTGAGCATTCAACGCGGTATCGATGGGCCCACGGGCGATGCCACGCCGGGAGATACTGATGTGGGAATAGCTGGCAAAGCGTGCCGCCGTGATTTCTTCGTCGAACAACGGGTGGTCTTGCCGCGCCAGACCGACAAAGGTGGTAGAGAACAGGTTCTGCACCTTCACTTCCGGGCTGGCCGGCATGGTGTTGCTCACCCGCAAGTCCAACCGCCCTTCGCGCAGGGCTTCATCATCGGTGTCGCCTTCAGGCACGAAACGCAGTTCGCACAGCGGCGCCACACGCTCCATGGTGTCGAACAGTCGCCCGCCATACACGCCGATGAAAAAGTCATTGGCACGCACGCTGAAACGACGGCGCAAGGTGCTCAAATCGACTTGGTCCGCCGAACGGAACAACAACGCAGCCTGCTCCACCACATTGCGCACCTGGCCTTGCAGCTCAAGCGCCTTGGGCGTCGGCACCAGGCCACGGCCGGCACGTACCAGGATCGGGTCACCGACCGCTTCGCGAATACGCGTGAGGGTGCGGCTCATGGCGGCCGGGCTGAGGTTCATCCGCCGCGCGGCGCCCACCACACTGCCCTCGTCGAGCAACGCGTCGAGGGCGACCAGCAGGTTCATGTCCGGTAGTTGCATGCCAAGCACTCGTGGTTCGTTGGGAGTGAACTGGGCGCAATCCTAGCAGGCTTTATCGGGTTAGAAAGGCGCGTCACCCTGAATGGTGGTGCGGAACAATTTGCGCCGCAGGTGGCTTGGGCACCCGGCGGCCAGGTGGATCAGCGAGCGGTTGTCCCAGAACACCAGGTCGTGGGGCTGCCACTGGTGGCGGTAGATGTTTTCCGGCAGCACGCTATGGGCGTAGAGCTGGGCCAGCAGGTCACGGCTTTCATCATCGGGCAGGCCGACGATACGGGTGGTGAAGCCCTCGCTGACGAACAGCGCCTTGCGGCCGTTTTCCGGGTGGGTGCGCACCACCGGATGCACCACTTCGGCAACCTGGGCGAGCTGTTCCGGGGTGAGGGTTGGGCGCCAGTTGCCTTCGAATTTGGTTTCGCTGTAGCGCGCCGTGTAGGAATGCGCGGCGCTGCGGCCTTCGACGGCGTTGCGCAGGTGGCCTGGCAAGTGCTCCCAGGCTTTGTGCATATCGGCGAACAGGGTGTCGCCGCCTTCAGATGGCAGTTCCTGGGCATGCAGCATCGAACCCAGGCTAGGCAGTTCTTTGTATGACAGGTCCGAATGCCAGAACTTGCCCGCATCCCCCAGGCCGATGGATTGGCCATTCTCGATGATATTGGAGACGATCAGGATCTCGGGGTGGTTGGCCAACAGGAACTGTTTGAGCACATGGATCTGCAACACGCCGAAACGGCGGCTGAAGGCGATCTGTTGTTCGGGGGTGATGCGTTGGTCGCGGAACACGATGACGTGGTAGTCCAAGTGTGCGCGATGGATGCGGGCGAAGTCCTGCTCGTTGACTGGACGGGATAAGTCCAGGCCGATGATCTCGGCGCCGACGCTGCCGGGGAACGGGTGGATGTCGAAGCTTTGGAGGGCGGTGGTGGCAGACATTTGATTCATTCCCGGCGGACAGGGGAGTGAATTTATAGGTATAACAACCGGACTTTAAATACCGTTAGAGCATATTGATATGGCGTTTTGAGGTAGACATTTTATACGCGGTGACGCTGATGGCCCTTTCGCGAGCAAGCCCGCTCCCACATTTGGAATGCATTCCAAGGTGGGAGCGGGCTTGCTCGCGAAGGCGTCAGTACCAGCGATAAAAATCAACGCTCGTGCAACGCCTCGGCCCGCGCCTTGATGATCGGTTTTAGCAGATAGCTGAGGATGCTTTTCTTGCCGGTGATGATATCCACCGAAGCAACCATGCCGGGGATGATCAGCAGCGGCTTCTCATCGGTGCCCAAGTGGCTGCGGTCGGTGCGCAGAGTGATCATGTAGTAGGTGGTCTTCTTGTCTTCATCAGTGATGGTGTCGGCGCCGATGCGTTCGAGCTTGGCCTTCAGGCCACCGTAGACCGTGTAGTCGTAAGCGGTGAACTTGACCACCGCTTCCTGCCCTGGGTGCAGGAAGGCGATATCTTGCGGGCGGATCTTGGCTTCTACCAGCAGGGTGTCGTCCAGCGGCACGATTTCGACCATGTCACTGCCCGGCTGGATCACACCGCCAACGGTGTTGACCAGCAACTGCTTGACGATCCCGCGCACGGGCGAAGTGACCAGGGTGCGGCTGACCCGGTCTTCCAGCGCGCGGCCGGTGGACTCGGCCTTGTTCAGTTCTGTACGGGCTTCGTTGAGTTGGGTCAGGGCTTCGCTGCGGAATTTGCCGCGGGTTTCATCGATCTTGCGTTGCACTTCCTTGATCGCCGATTCAGCACGCGGGATCGCCAGGGTGGTAGCGTCCAACTGTCCGCGGGTTTCCATTTCGGCGCGCTTGAGGCGCAGCACTTCTACCGGCGACACCGCGCCCTGGGCCACCAGCGGCTCGGACATGTTGATTTCCTGGCGTTGCAGGGACAACTGGCTGCGGTATTGGCCCTGCTTGGAGGTGAACTCGCGCAGTTCCTGTTGGCGCTGTACCAGTTGTTCCTGCAAACCGCCCACTTCATCCTTCAACTGTTGACGGCGGCTTTCATACAAGGAACGCTCGTTGGCGGCCTGGCTCGGCGCGGCCTTTAACACCTCGTCAGGGATGTTCAGCGGACGGTCATCCACCTGCGCGCTCAAACGCTCGACACGCAGTTGCATGGCCAGGCGCAGGGCTTCGGTTTCCCCGGCGTTGGAGACAAACCGCGTGTCGTCGAGACGAATCAACGGCGCGCCGGCCTCTACGATCTGGCCTTCCTTGACGTACAACTCGGCGACGATACCGCCTTCCAGGTTCTGGATTTTCTGCAACTTGGACGACGGAATCGCCTTGCCGTCGCCACGGGTCACTTCGTCGATCTGGGAGAAACCGGCCCACACCACCAGAAATACAAAGAACGCGATGATTGCCCAGATGGTCAGGCGGATGACCCGTGGCGCATCTTCGATCAGCGCCTTGTTGACCTCGGGCAGCGGCTGGCCCTGCAGCGAATCGGAGCCTTTGAAGTAGCGGCCGACCGCACTCTTGATGGAGTTAAGCAACACTGATCTGCCCCTTCTTCAACGCTTCCATGACCACGGCTTTCGGGCCGTCCGCGAGAATCTGCCCACGGTCGACCACCAGCAGGCGGTCGACCAGGGAGAGCAGTGAGGCTCGGTGCGTGACCAGCACTACGGTCTTGTTTTGCACCACGGCTTGCAGGCGTTGCTTCAAGCGTTCTTCACCGGTGTTGTCCATGGCGCTGGTGGGTTCGTCCAGCAGCAGCATGGGCGGGTTGAGCAGCAGCGCACGGGCCAGGGCAACGTTCTGGCGCTGGCCGCCGGACAGGTTCTGCCCACGCTCGCCGACTTGCAGTTCGTAGCCTTGGGGATGCAGACGGGCAAATTCGTGCACGCCGGCCAGTTCGGCAGCTTGCAAAACCATTTCATCCTCGACGTAGCGCGCACCGCTGACCAGGTTGTCACGCAGGGTGCCGGCCAGCAATTGAATATCTTGGGCGACATAGCCGATGTTGTGGCGCAGCTCGCTCACGTCGATCTGGCGCACGTCCACGCCGTCCACCAGCAAGGAGCCGGAGTCGGGTTGGTAAAGGCCGACGATCAACTTGGCCAGGGAGCTTTTGCCCGAGCCGCTGCGGCCGATGATGCCGATTTTCTCCCCTGGCTTGATCACCAGGTTGATGTTCTTCAGCGCCAGGTTCTGCTGGTTCGGGTAAGTGAAGTTCAGGCCCCGGCACTCGATGGCGCCTTGCAGGGTGCGACGGCTCATGGGGCGCTCTTCGAAGTTGCGCTCCTGGGGCAGCTCCATCATCTGGTCCACCGAGGTCATGGTGACCTTGGCTTGCTGGTAGCGCGTCAGCAGGCCCGACAGCGAGGCCAACGGGCTCAAGGCGCGGCCACTGAGCATGTAGCAGGCAATCAGGCCGCCCATGCTGAGGTTGCCGTCGATGATCTGGTACACGCCGAACACGATCATGATCACGCCGGCCAGTTGCTGGATCAGCAGGGTCATGTTCATCGACAGGCCCGACAGCAACTTCACCCGCAGCTCAAGCCGGCTAAGGGTGCCGATGGTCTGCTCCCAGCCATACTGGCGCTCGCTTTCGGCATTGTTGACCTTGACCGCATCGAGCCCGGCGAGGGTTTCGATCAGGCTCGACTGGCGCTCGGCGGCCAGCGCCATCGTGCGTTCCATGGTCGCGACCAGAGGCTTCTGCAAGGCGTAGCCGATGCCCAGGGCGAGCGGGAACGCCAACACTGGAATCCACACCAGGTGCCCGCCGAGAATGGCGATGACCAGGAAGATCAGCAGCGTAAACGGCAGGTCGATCAGGCTGGTGAGGGTCAGCGACGCGAGGAAGTCGCGCAGGCTTTGAAACTCGTGGATGTTCTGCGCGAAGCTGCCGACCCGCGCCGGGCGGTATTTCATGGACATGCCGACGATGCGCTCGAACAGCGTGGCCGAGATGATCAGGTCGGTTTTTTTACCGGCCAGGTCCAGGCACAGGCTGCGCAGGCTCTTGAGGATCAGGTCGAACAGGTAGGCACCACAGATACCCACGGCCAGCACCCACAGGGTGGCGGTGGCCTGGTTCGGCACGACGCGGTCGTACACGTTCATCACGAACAGCGGCGCGGCCATGGCGATGATGTTGATCAGGAAGCTGGCGGCGATGGCGTCGGTGTAGAGCCAGCGTGAACGCATGAGGGTGTCACGGAACCACGAGCGTGCCCGCGGAATCAGGCTGCCGTGGTTGACGTCGAACTTGTGCTGCGGCTGTGCAAAGAAGACTTTGCCGATGTAGTCGTCGGCCAGTGCTTCGCGCTTGATCAGCACTTCACCGCCGTCGCTTTCGCTGAGCAGGATCCGCGCTTGATCTTCGCCCTCCCAGCCCACCAGCACGGTACTGCGACCGTCCTTGAGCAACAGCAGCGCCGGCAGTGCAATAGTCGGGATCTGTTCCAGCTTGCGTTGCAGCAGCCGGCCTTGCAACCCGGCCCGCGCAGCGGCACGCGATAGCAAGTCGGCACTCAAGCGTTGCGAAGGCAGCGGCAGGCCGGTGGTGAGCATGGCCGCACTGGCCGGTTTTTGATGCAGGGCGCAGAGCGCCAACAACCCGTCGAGTAACGGGTCGTCGTGCAGTGCGCGTGGATCATGACTGAGATGAACTCGACTGACTTCAGGTTCCACGCGGGCACTCTCGACTAACAGATGGGGCTATTGGGGTGGCTCAATTCATCCCAGGCAGTTGGACTTTAGGTTTCACGTCGTTCTGCACGACGGAGGCCATTGGTGCAACCACTCCCTGGCTCTTGAGCAATTCGCCCATGGTCGCCTTGATTCGGTACTGAGTAAATAACTGAATGTTCTTGATTTCTTCCAGGCGGCGGGAAGCGGTGAACAATTCATTTTCGCTGTCGAGCAAATCCAACAGGGTACGTTGACCAAGGCTGAACTGTTGCTGGTAGGACGTACGTACGCGAGTGCTGTGATCCACGTACTGCTGGGCAACCGGCAATTGCGCGTTGGCGTTGTTCAGGGCGTTCCAAGCCAAGCCTAGCTCTTCATTGAGTTGGCGCAAGGCATTGTTGCGAATGTCCAGCGCCTGGTTGGCCTGGTAGGACTTCGATTGCAGGTCGGCCTTGTTGCTGCCACCGGCGAACAGGTTGAAGCGCATGCGCACCATGGCTTCCCAGCCATTGCTGTGGTTGGGGTCACCGGAGACGTTGTTGTCGGCGTTGGTGCCCAGCTCAGCGTCAAAGCGTGGGTAGAAGGTGGATTTGGCGGCGTCGTACTGCTTCTCGGCGGCAGAGATATCCGACTCGGCCGAACGCAGTACCGGGCTGTTGTCGAGCATCTGGCGACGGGCTTCATTCAGGTCTGCCGGCAGCATGGCCATGAACGGGGCCGGACGCTCGAGTTCGTCGGGCATCTGGCCGACGGCGCTGAGGTAGTTGACCTGCGCATCGGCCAGGTTGGTCTGCTCGGTGATCAAGTTGTTACGGGCCTGGGCCAGGCGGGCTTCAGCCTGGTCCTGGTCGGCACCGTTGCCGACGCCGCGCTCGGTGCGCAACTTGATCTGGTCGTAGATGCGCTCGTGGTTGCGCAGGTTGTCTTCGGCCAGGCGTACGAACTCACGGCGGGTCAATACTTCCAGGTAAACCTGGGCAACGGTCAGCGCAGTGCGCTCGGAAGTCCCCAGCAAGGAGTAAGCGCGGGAATTCACGTTGGCTTGTTGACGCCCGACTTCGCTGGAGGTAGCAAAACCGTCAAAAATCATTTGCTGCAGGCGCAGGCTGGATTCGCCGCGATTGAGCGTGTCCCAGTGATTGCCGCCAGGGTTGTTGGCGCGGGTGGTGGCGTTGTCGGTTCCTTGGCGGCCGTATCCGGCGTTCAGATCGACACGCGGCAGGTAGCCACCTTGTGCGGCGCGCAATTGGTAATCGGCGGCGATGCGGCTGTTAACACCCGCTTGGATTTCCGGGTGTACATCCAATGCCTGTTGCATGGCTTGGGGCAGTGTCTGGGCTTGTACGAAACTGGCGGCGAGAGCGAACGGTATTGCCTTGAACAGGTGCAGACGCATTTAAAATTTCCCCAAGACTTCTTGTCTTAAATCACAGCGATTGGCACCGCTGCGTCGGATAATGGCTACCGTAATGACCGTACGTCGGAAAGTTCGAAAAGCGGAACTGCTTCACACATGTAGGACGGTTCGCCGCATAAATATCAATGTGACATTACTAGGGCGATTGTTTAGGATGACGCCCATAAGGTCAATAGTTTGGCACAAACTAGATAGCTAAAAAATCCAGCCAAATATTTGACGTCAATGCATTTATAGACTACGCCCCCAGATTGGCAGCGCTAATAGCGCGCTGCGAAATGGATTTGTCGAAACGGATCGCCGGAGAAAATTTTAATGAGCAGTGTTGTTGCCACCGTCAAAAGCATTGTTGGTCAAGTTTTCGTAATTTCTCCGGAAGGTGCCCGTCGCGTCCTTGTAGAAGGTGATCGTCTGTTTGCCGGCGACCAGATCGACACCGGTCTGTCGGGCGCCGTGAGCCTGGAACTGGCCGACGGTCGCATCCTGGACCTGGGCCGGGACACCCAGTGGAGCGCCGATATGCCGGACTCCACCGCCGACCTGGCAGCGGCCAGCGAGCAAGCCGCGCCCTCGGTGGCCGAGCTGCAACAAGCCATCGCCGCCGGCGCCGACCCGACCACCGAGCTGGAAGCCACTGCCGCCGGCGCAAACGCTGCCGGTAATGGTGCTGCCGGGGGCGGCCACAGCTTCGTGGTGCTGGACGCGACCGCCGGCCGTGTAGACCCGACCATCGGCTTCCCCACCGCACCCATCGGCCAAGGCACTTCGGCACTCAACGCCCTGAGCGGAGCACCAGGCTCGGCAGACTCGGGTAACCAAGTGCTGCAGCCTTCGACCCTGACCCTGAGCGCGACGCCGACCATCACCGAAGCGGGCGGCGTGCTGACCTACACCGCTACCGTGACCCGGCCATCCACCAGTGACCTGACCGTCACCTTGACCAATGGCGCGGTGATTACTATCCCGTCGGGCCAGTTGACCGGCACCGTCAATGTGCCCTTGGCCCCCAATGACAGCCCGTACATCGACCCGGGCCAGATAAGCGTCGGCGTTACCGGTACCACCGGCGGCGGCAACCTGGTATTGACCATCGACCCTAACCCGGCTGTGACGCAGATCACCGACACCATCGACACCACCACGGTCACCCTGACTGCTGGCTCGACCGTGACCGAAGGAGGGCAGATCACCTACACCGCCACCTTGACCAACCCGGCGCAGACCCCGGTGAACGTCACCTTGAGCAATGGCTCGGTGATCACCATCAAGGCCGGTGAGTCGACGGGTAGCGTTGTGGTTGATACGCCAGCTAACGACGTCTACAACAATGGCTCGACCGTCAGCACCACGATCACGGGCGCAACGGGCGGTAACTTCGAGAATCTGGTACCGAATACCACGCCTGCGGTCACGACCATTACCGATTCGATCGATGCCACCACGGTCACCCTGACCGCAGGTTCGACCGTGACTGAAGGCGGCCAGATCACCTATACCGCCACGCTGACCAACCCGGCGCAAACGCCGGTGAACGTCACTTTGAGCAATGGCTCGGTGATCACCATCAAGGCCGGCGAATCGACAGGCAGCGTTGTCGTTGATACGCCGGCTAATGACGTCTACGTCAACGGCAGCACCGTCAGTACGACGATCACGAGCGCGACTGGCGGCAATTTCGAGAGCCTGGTGCCGAGCACCACGCCAGCGATTACCACCATTACCGATTCGATCGACACCACCACTGTGACGCTGACAGCGCCAACCGAGGCGAACGAAGGTGGGCAGGTTACGTATACCGCCACGCTTTCCAACAAAGCGGGCACAGATGTCACGCTGAAGTTGGATAACGGTTCGTCGATCACCATCAAGGCTGGCGAGACCGTTGGCACCGTAACTGTCCCTGCGCCTAGCGATGATGTGTTCATCGACAAAAGCACGCAGACCGTCCAGATCACTGAGACCTCTGGCGGCAACTTTGAGAAATTGGAAGTTGCAGGCAATGGCGCAACCACCACGATCAACGACACCCTCGACAAAGTTGATGTGGTGCTGACGGCAACTCCTACCGTTGGTGAAGGCGGCAATATCGTCTACACCGCTAGCCTTGTGGATAAGAACGGCGCGCCGGTGACTAACATCACCAACCCGTTGACCGTGACTTTGGATAACGGTCAGACCATTACCATCGGTGTTAACCAATCCAGCGGCACCGTTACTACCGTGGCGCCAGACGATATTTATAAAGGCGATCAGACCGTCACTGCTGCTATCAAGGGTGTGACCGGCGGCGAGCATTTCGAGAACTTGGTTCCTGGTACTACCCCGGTTAATACCACCGTTACGGATACACCAGGCACCGATAACACCACTACGGTGACACTGACCGCTCCGACCGAAGCGAGCGAAGGTGGTCAGATCACCTACACCGCGACCTTGAGCAATAAGGCCGGTACCGACGTCACCTTGAAGCTGGATAACGGCTCTTCGATCACCATCAAGGCTGGAGAAACTGTTGGCACCGTAACCGTGCCTGCGCCTACCGATGACGTGTTCATCGACAAGAGCACCCAGACCGTCCAGATCACCGAAACCATCGGCGGCAACTTCGAAAAACTCGAAGTTGCAGGTAATGGTGCAACCACGACGATCAACGACACCATCGACAAGGTCGATGTAGTCCTGACCGCGACCACCACCGTTGGCGAAGGCGGCAACATCGTCTACACCGCCAGCCTTGTGGATAAGAACGGCGCACCGGTGACTAACATCACCAACCCGTTGACCGTCACCTTGGATAACGGCCAGACCATCACTATTGGCGTAAACCAGTCGAGCGGTTCTATCACCACCATCGCGCCAGACGATGTCTACAAAGGCGACCAGACCGTCACTACCGCCATCAAAGGCGTGACCGGCGGCGAGCACTTTGAAAATCTGGTGCCGGGTACTACGGCGGTGAACACCACCGTTACGGATACCCCAGGCACCGATAACACCACCACGGTTACGCTGACTGCGCCAAGTGCCGTTAACGAAGGCGGCCAGATCACCTACACCGCGACCTTGAGCAACAAGGCCGGTACTGACGTCACCTTGAAGCTGGATAACGGCTCTTCGATCACTATCAAAGCTGGCGAAACCGTTGGCACCGTAACCGTGCCGGCGCCTACCGATGACGTGTTCATCGACAAGAGCACCCAGACTGTCCAAATCACCGAAACCACCGGCGGCAACTTCGAAAAACTCGAAGTGGCAGGCAGCGGCGCAACCACCACCATCAACGACACCATCGACAAAGTCGATGTGGTTCTGACGGCCACCAACACTGTTGGCGAAGGCGGCAACATCGTCTACACCGCTAGCCTTGTGGATAAAAACGGTGCGCCGGTGACTAACATCACCAACCCGTTGACCGTCACCTTGGATAACGGCCAGACCATCACCATTGGCGTAAACCAATCGAGCGGTAGCGTTTCGGTTCTGGCTCCTGATGATGTGTATAAGGGCGACCAGACCGTCACTACTGCTATCAAAGGCGTAACCGGCGGCGAACACTTTGAAAATCTGGTCCCAGGTACCGATAACGTCACCACAACTGTGACTGATACACCGGGTACCGATAACACCACTACCGTGACGCTGACGGCTCCAACCGAGGCGAGCGAAGGTGGTCAGATTACGTACACCGCGACCTTGAGCAACAAGGCCGGTACTGACGTCACCTTGAAGCTGGATAACGGCTCGTCGATCACGATCAAGGCTGGCGACACTGTTGGCACCGTAACCGTGCCTGCCCCTACCGATGACGTGTTTATCGATAAGAGCACTCAGACCGTCAAGATCACCGAAACCACTGGCGGCAATTTCGAAAAACTCGAAGTTGCGGGCAACGGTGCGACCACCACGATCAACGACACGATCGACAAAGTTGATGTGGTCCTGACCGCCACTACCACCGTTGGCGAAGGCGGCAATATCGTTTACACCGCCAGCCTTGTGGATAAGAACGGCGTACCAGTGACTAACATCACCAATCCGCTGACCGTCACCCTCGATAACGGCAAGACCATCACCATCGGCGTAAACCAATCAAGCGGTTCCATTACCACCGTAGCGCCAGACGATGTGTACAAAGGCGACCAGACCGTCACTACCGCCATCAAAGGCGTGACCGGCGGCGAGCATTTTGAAAATCTGGTTCCAGGTACTACCCCGGTTAACACGACCGTTACCGATACACCCGGTACCGACAACACCACTACCGTGACCTTGACCGCTCCGGCCGAAGCGAATGAGGGTGGACAGATTACGTACACCGCCACGCTTTCCAATAAAGCGGGCACTGACGTCACGCTGAAGTTGGACAACGGCTCGTCGATTACCATCAAGGCTGGCGACACGGTTGGCACTGTGACCGTGCCCGCTCCTAGCGATGACGTGTTCATCGATAAGAGCACTCAGACCGTCAAGATCACCGACGCTTCCGGCGGCAACTTCGAAAAACTCGAAGTAGCAGGCAACGGCGCAACCACCACGATCAACGACACCATCGACAAGGTCGATGTGGTCCTGACGGCCACCACCACCGTTGGTGAAGGCGGCAACATCGTCTACACCGCTAGCCTTGTGGATAAAAACGGTGCGCCGGTGACTAACATCACCAACCCGTTGACCGTCACCTTGGATAACGGCCAGACCATCACCATTGGCGTAAACCAGACTAGCGGTAGCGTTTCGGTTCTTGCTCCTGATGATGTCTATAAAGGCGATCAAACCGTCACCACAGCTATCAAGGGTGTGACCGGCGGCGAGCATTTCGAGAATCTGGTCCCTGGCACTACCGCGGTGAACACCACCGTTACTGATACACCAGGCACCGATAACGCCACTACCGTAACGCTGACA
>NZ_MPBM01000042.1:0-7664 GCF_001907715.1 Pseudomonas sp. BTN1
GTATGAAAGCCCGTCCCAGTTCAGCCGGGAGTACAGCCGGTTGTTCGGTGCGCCGCCGCTGCGCGACCTGGCCCGGTTGCGCCAGAGCATCTGATGTACGCAGAGCAACATGTGGGAGCTGGCTTGCCTGCGATGGCGGTGTGTCAGTCACTAATGAGTCAACTGAACCACCGCTATCGCAGGCAAGCCAGCTCCCACATTTGATCTCAGGTGTTTGTTAGTCCAAGGTTCTTGGTAGTTGCAGGGTGACGCGCAGGCCGCCTTCGCGCAGGTTCTGCAAACTCACTTCGCCCCCATGGCTATGGGCAATATTGCGCGCAATGCCCAACCCCAGCCCGTAACCCTGCTGCTGACCGGCCAGTCGAAAGTGCGGTTCAAATACCTGTTCCAGCCGCTGCTGCGGCACACCAGGCCCCTCGTCATCCACATGCAGAATGAACTGCGCGCCATCGTCCTCGATATGCAAATGCGCGTTCTGCCCGTACTTCAGCGCGTTGTCGATCAGGTTGCCGATGCAACGCTTGAGCGCCAGCGGCTTGCCTGGGTAGGCTGACAGCGCCGCGCCATCGAGGGTCACTCGGCCATTGCCATGGGGGGCCAGGTATGGCTCCACCAGGCATTCGAGGACGTGGTTGAGGTCCACCGGCTGGATGTTTTCGTGGATGTCGGTGTCTTTCACGCATTGCAACGCGCCCTTGACCAGCAATTCAAGTTCATCCAGGTCACGGCCGAATTTGTTTTGCAGGTTCTCGTCCTCCAGCAATTCCACGCGCAGGCGCAGGCGGGTGATGGGTGTGCGCAGGTCATGGGAAATCGCGCTGAACAACTGGCTGCGCTCGGTCAGGTAACGGCTGATGCGTTCACGCATGGCATTGAACGCACGGCCCACTTCCACCACTTCACTGCCGCCGCCTTCAGCCACCGGCTCCACATCGGCGCCCAGGGACATGTCCCGCGCCGCTCGCGCCAGGCGCTTGAGCGGTCGGCTTTGCCAGTGCACCAGCAGGCCGATGAACAGCAGCAGAAAACCGCTGGTGAGCACGATGAACCACACCTGCTGGGACGGCAGGCCTTGCTCTTCCAGGCTGGTGTAGGGCTCGGGCAATAGCGAGGCGATGTACAGCCATTCACCGGGTGCCAGTTGGATCTGGGTGACCAGCACCGGCGGGTTCACCGGCTCCAGGGTCAACGCGTAATGGGCCCAGGAGCGTGGCAGTTCGTCGAGCTTCAGGCCGGCATTGAAGATGCGCAGGTCTTCGGCGCTGACGAACTCCACCGAGATATGCACGTCGGCACCCAGGGTCTGGCGCAGCACTTCATCCACAGCCACCAGCACCGCCTGCTTGCGTGGGGTTTCGGGCAATAGCTGCATGTCCAGCGGGCGATCATTGAGGGTCACCACAAAACGCGTGCCGCCCATGCTGCGCAATTGGTCCAGCACCAACGGGCGATAGGCCACCGGCAGCGACCGGAAGTAACTCACGCTGGCAGTCATTGAATGCGCTAGGCTGCGGGCGCTGGTGACCAAGCCCTCAAGCTGGGTGGCGCGCAATTGCGACACCCAGATCACGCTGGACAGCGCCTGGGCGAACAGCACCGCCAGTAAGGTCAGCAGTAACATGCGCCCCAGCAGCGAGCGGGGTACCGGGAAGCGGCGACGGCGTTCGTTCAGCGCTTCAGTGGGCATTGCCGGCAACCACGCTGGCTGCCAGTTGATAGCCGCTGCCGCGCACGGTGCGGATCAGCCGCGGAGGTTTCTCGGTGTCGCGCAGGCGCTGGCGCAAGCGGCTGACGGCCATGTCGACGATACGGTCCAAGGGCATGAGGTCGCGGCCACGGGTGGCGTTGCCGATGGTGTCGCGGTCGAGGATCTGTTGCGGGTGGTCGAGAAACAACTTGAGCAAGGCGAAGTCGGCACCGGAGAGGATCACCTCTTCACCATCCACATGAAACAAGCGGTGGCTGATCATATCCAGGCGCCATTCATCGAACACCCACACATCACCGCCGCTGCTGCGCTCCTGGCCGAATTGGCAGCGGCGCAGCAGTGCCTTGATACGCGCCTGCAACTCGCGGGGGCTGAACGGCTTGCCGATATAGTCATCGGCGCCCAGCCACCAGGCCGACCACGCGGGAGCCTGCGGCGGACCTGATGGTCGGCACCTGCGCCTGGCGCGGGTGCTGGCGAATCCAGCGGCACAGGCTGAAGCCGTCTTCGTCTGGCAACATGACATCGAGGATGACCAGGTCGCACGGCGCCTCGTTCATTGCCTGGCGGAACCCCGCACCGTCGGACACGCCACGGACCTGGAAGCCGGCGCGACTGAGGTAGGTTTGCAGCAATTCGCGGATTTCCTGGTCGTCGTCGACGAGGAGAATGGATTTACTGATTACGCTCACGGGGGCCTCCTTGTTGTTATGGCCTGGCTTAAATCATCGGGTGCGCTTTAGGCCGTCATCGCAGGCAAGCCAGCTCCAACACTTGGAATGCATTCCAGACTATGGGAGCTGGCTTGCCTCACACTTGGAATGCATTCCAGACGGTGGGAGCTGGCTTGCCTGCGATGGCGCCATTATGACCTATGCAAAAGCTTGCTCAAGCGCCACACCCGCCCCAGTCAGCCCGGAATACGGCGCCGTCACCAACCACACTGGAATACCTTTGAAGTAGTCGCTCATGCAGCCTTTATCCGCGAAGCTTTTGGCGAAACCACTGGCGATAAAGAAGTCGGCAAACCTCGGTATCACCCCACCCACGATGTACACGCCACCGCGTCCACCGGTGGTCAAGACGTTATTGCCCGCCACCCGGCCCAGCCAGATGCTGAACTGGTCCAATACTTCCATCGCCACCGGATCGCCGGCCAGGCCCGCCGCCGTGATGGCTTCGGGGGTGTCGAGCACCGGCTCATGCCCATCCACCGCACAAATCGCCCGGTACAGCCGTGGCAGGCCGCCACCGCTTAACGCGGTTTCGGCGCTGACATGCCCGATCTCGCTGTAGATGTGTTGCCACAGCTGGGTTTCCCGTGGGCTGCTCAGGGGCAGGTCGACATGCCCACCCTCCCCCGGCAATGCTGCCCAACGGCCTGCGCCGAGGTCCAGCAAGGTGCCGACACCAAGACCCGTACCTGGGCCGATCACCACGGCCGGGCGCAAGGGCTCCGGCGTGCCTTCGCAGACCACGCGGAATTCGCCGGGCTTGAACCGGGTTTTGCTCAGGCGCCAGTGGTTGTTGGTGAACTTGAATTCATCGCCGCTCACCGGCCCGGCCACCGACAGGCACACCGCACCGATGTCGCCGATTTCCAGGCCTTCCTCTTTGAGATAGACCTTGATCGCCTCTTCAGGGCTGCCGTGATCCGCCGTGGCATGCACGCGGATCGAATGCAGTTCCTGATCCCGCCATAACGCAAAACGGGCGTTAGTCCCCCCGATGTCACCGACCAGCGCAAGCTTCACTTAAGCGTCTCCAAGGCAGAGGTAAAGGCGCTGGCGCCCTGCTCTGCGGAGCTTGCGGCCAAGCGCATGAATGCAAACAGCTCGCGACCGGCTCCCACGTTATTGCCCAACAGGCCCGTGGCAGGCGTGCGCGCTGCAAATACTTCGGCGTCCACCTTAAGCTCCAGGGTGCCGGTAACGCCATCCACACGGATGATATCGCCATCCTGGACCCGCGCCAGCGGCCCGCCGCTCTGGGCTTCGGGGTTGACGTGGATCGCGGCAGGGATCTTACCCGACGCGCCGGACATTCGCCCATCTGTCACCAGCGCCACCTTGAAACCACGGTCCTGCAACACGCCCAAGAACGGGGTCATCTTGTGCAGTTCCGGCATGCCGTTGGAGCGCGGCCCCTGGAAGCGCATCACCGCGACAAAGTCTTTTTCCAACAGGCCAGCCTTGAAGGCATCGGCAAGGTCCTGCTGGTCCTGGAACACCACCGCGGGCGCTTCGACAACCTGATGCTCCGGCGCTACCGCCGAAACCTTCATCACGCCACGGCCAAGGTTGCCTTCCATCACGCGCAAGCCGCCTTCCGGCGAGAACGCACGGGCCACCGGGCGCAGGATGGTTTCGTCGAGGCTTTCGATCGGGCCGTCGCGCCAGACCAGTTCGCCATCCACCAGGAAAGGTTCCTGGATATAGCGGCTCAGGCCCTTGCCGGCCACGGTGTTGACGTCTTCGTGGAGCAGGCCGGCTTCCAGCAGTTCGCGGATCAGGAACGACATACCGCCCGCCGCCTGGAAGTGGTTGATGTCAGCCTTGCCATTTGGATACACGTGGGACAGGGTCGGCACCACCTCGGAGAGGTCGGCCATGTCCTGCCAGGTCAGGATGATGCCTGCCGACATGGCAATGGCCGGCATGTGCAGGGTGTGGTTGGTGGAGCCGCCAGTGGCGTTGAGCGCAACGATGGAGTTGACGATGGACTTCTCGTCGACAATCTCGCCAATCGGCGTGAAGTTGCCATTGGCCTTGGTCAAACGCGTGACCTGGTGCGCAGCTTCACGGGTCAACGCATCCCGCAGGGGCGTGTACGGGTTGACGAACGAAGCGCCAGGCAAGTGCAGGCCCATGACTTCCATCAGCAACTGGTTGGTGTTGGCGGTGCCGTAGAAAGTGCAGGTGCCGGGGCTGTGGTAGGACTTCATCTCCGATTCCAGCAGTTCTTCGCGGCTGGCCTTGCCTTCGGCATAGCGCTGGCGCACATCGGCCTTCTGCTTGTTGGAGATACCCGAGGGCATCGGCCCGCCTGGCACGAAAATCATCGGCAGGTGGCCGTAGCGCAGCGCGCCCATCATCAGGCCAGGAACAATCTTGTCGCAGATGCCCAGCATCAGCGCGGCGTCGAACATGTTGTGGGACAGCGCTACCGCCGTGGACATGGCAATGACTTCACGGCTGAGCAGGCTCAGTTCCATGCCCGGCTCGCCCTGGGTCACGCCGTCGCACATGGCGGGGGTGCCGCCGGCGAACTGGCCGACCGAGCCGACTTCGCGCAGAGCCTTTTTGATTTGTTCGGGGAAATGCTCGTAGGGCTGATGCGCCGAGAGCATGTCGTTATAAGAAGAAACAATTGCAACGTTGGCGGCATTCATCATGCGCAGGCTATTTTTGTCTTCGGTGCCGCAACCGGCCACGCCGTGGGCGAAGTTGGCGCATTGCAGCTTGCCGCGCATCGGACCGTCGCTGGCTGCGCCGCGAATGAGCGCAAGGTAAGCCTCGCGGGTGGCGCGGCTGCGGGCGATAAGCCGTTCGGTGACCTCAAGAACGCGGGGATGCATGTATAGAACTCCAGGCTAACGGATGTGGCGACCTGAGAGTCTATGCTGATCAAACGCCCACGGCTCATGGGATGGCAGGGGGTCGTTTGGATCATCGGACCAGTTGATTCAGGTCACTCGTTGTAGATTGAACAAAATATTGCCACTAAAAAGGCTTGTTTTCTATTTTTATGCGAATAATCTTGTAATTCTTACAACAAATCGACGACAGGCACTTTCCGATGACTCTTCGAATCGCAATCAATGGTTTTGGCCGTATCGGCCGTAATGTCCTGCGCGCACTGTATACCCAAGGCTATCGCCAGGATCTGCAGATCGTCGCCATCAACGATTTGGGCGACAGTTCGATCAATGCCCATCTGCTCAAGTACGACACCGTACACGGCACTTTCGACGCAGAGGTTGCCCACGATCAGGAAAGCCTGACCGTCAATGGTGACCGGATTGCCGTGAGTGCCATTCGCAACCCCGCCGACCTGCCGTGGGCTGCGCACAAGATTGACGTGGTGTTCGAATGCACCGGCCTGTTCACCGACCGTGACAAAGCTGCCGCGCATATTAGCGCTGGCGCGCGCAAGGTGATCATCTCCGCCCCGGCCAAAGGCGCGGACGCGACTGTGGTCTACGGGGTAAACCATGACATTTTGCGTCAATCCCACCAGATCATTTCCAACGCATCGTGCACCACCAACTGCCTGGCGCCCGTCGCCCAGGTGCTGCATCGCGAGCTGGGCATCGAAAGCGGGCTGATGACCACTATTCACGCCTACACCAACGACCAGAACCTCACCGACGTGTACCACACCGACCCGTACCGCGCGCGTTCGGCCACCCAGAACATGATCCCGAGCAAGACCGGCGCCGCTGAAGCGGTGGGCCTGGTGCTGCCGGAACTGGCAGGCAAGCTGACCGGCATGGCGGTGCGTGTACCGGTGATCAACGTGTCGCTGGTGGACCTCACCGTGCAGTTGAAGAAAGAAGCCACGGCCGATGAAGTCAACGCCCTGCTCAAACACGCCAGCCAGCATTCGAAGATCCTCGGCTACAACACCCTGCCGCTGGTTTCCAGCGACTTCAACCATAACCCGCTGTCGTCGATCTTCGACGCTAATCACACCAAGGTCAGCGGCAAATTGCTCAAAGTGCTCGCGTGGTATGACAACGAGTGGGGCTTCTCCAACCGTATGCTGGATAACTGCCTGGCGTTGTGTAACGCCGAGTAACTCCACAAGATCGACCAGATCGTTCCCACCCCGCAGAGCATGGGAACGAGCGGCACAATCTCCAAGGCATCTCAAAGTGCCACTTGCCATTTCAGTTGATGATAAGCATTATCATTCACTGCAAATCGGTCTGGTATCACTGTGAGCCAATCTCGCTTCAACCACGTCTTCCTCACCCAACGGGTGATCCTGCTACGAACTCTGCAACGCATGGTGCATAACCACAGCACTGCCGAGGACCTGTTGCAGGAAACCTACCTGCGCGTGACTCGGGCCCTGAGCGAGCGGCCAATCGACCACCTTGAACCCTTTGTCTACCAGACAGCCCGCAACCTGGCGCTGGATCACTTGCGTTCGCGCAGGATTCAGGCGCGTACCCTGCAGGAGGATGTCCCGCTGGATGTCCTGCAAAGCGTCGCCGCGCCGGCCAGCACGCCGGAGGAAGCTACCCAGGCAGAGCAGCTGCTGGAGCACCTGAGTGTCAGCCTCGGCCAGTTGAGCGCCCGCCAGCAGCGGATTTTCATCCTCAGCCGCCTGCACGGTTGCAGCTACCAAGAGATTGCCGATCAATTGGGCGTGTCCTTGAGCACGGTGCAAAAGGAACTCAAATTGATCATGGCTATCTGTGTGGGTGTGGCCGAACGGCTGGATCAGCCTTAAGCTTCACCCGACAGAGGTGTCGATCCAAGCTGTAGGAAAAATGAATAAAACGTGGCGAAGACCCGAGGAACACCGTGACGGACCCGAATAAACTGCGCCCCCATGCGTTGGCTCATGAGGTGTTGCAAGACGCGGCCATGGACCAAGCCCTCGATTGGCTGATCGCCTTGCAGTGCCCGCAACCTGGGCAGCAGGCCGCGTTCGACGCCTGGCTGGCCCAGGACCCGGCGCATGTCCACGCCTTCAGCAAGGCCCAGGCCGCTTGGGGTGGCGCGCCGGTACACAGCGCCGCCGTGGCCCTCGCCGCACCGCGCAAGCCCAGCGGCTGGCGCCGGATCAGACCGCACTGGAAACCCCTGGCCACCGCCGCCGTGTTACTGGTCGGCCTGTTCAGTTTCAGCAACCTGCCGGTGCGTTTGCAGGCCGACCATCTGACGGTGGTGGGCGAGCGCCAGCGCCTGCAACTGGACGATGGCTCCAAGGTGCTGCTGAACAC
>NZ_MPBM01000043.1:0-70469 GCF_001907715.1 Pseudomonas sp. BTN1
GTTGCGCCCCGGGTGCCTGCCCACCACAGCCAAAACAGTAATGCCGCAAAGAGACCCATTTGAGGAAGTAAACGCTATGACCACACTGCGAATCCACGGTATGACCTGCGCCTCCTGTGCCGACCGCGTCAGAGATGCTCTGGAGGGAATCTCCGGCGTGCACCGGGCGGACGTCTCCTACGCCGGTGGGAAGGCCGAAATGACGGCCGACGCGGCTGTCAGCCGTGAACAAATGCAAGCCGCCGTCGAGGCCCTTGGGTATCAAGCGTCGTTCGAAGTCGCCTCGCTACAACCGCGCCCCGGCCAGCTCGATAAGGCGCTGGGCTGGTTGCGCAGCGACACCGAGGTCGGCAAAAACGGCGACGCGCTACACATTGCAGTCATAGGCAGCGGCGGTGCGGCAATGGCGGCCGCCTTGAAGGCGGTGGAAGCCGGCGCCCGCGTCACTCTGATCGAGCGCGGCACCATCGGCGGCACTTGCGTCAACGTCGGCTGCGTGCCGTCGAAAATCATGATTCGCGCCGCGCATGTGGCTCATTTGCGCCGCGAGAGTCCGTTCGATGACGGAATGCCCGCCACGCCGCCGACCGTCCTGCGCGAGCGGCTGCTCGCGCAACAGCAAGGCCTTGTCGACGAACTGCGTCACGCCAAGTACGAAGGCATTCTGGAGAGCACACCAGCCATCACCGTGCTGCGTGGCACCGCTCGCTTCCAGGACGGCCACACGCTCAGCGTCGAACTGGTCGAGGGGGGCGGGCGCGAAGTCGCGTTCGACCGCTGCCTGATCGCTACCGGCGCCGGTGCGGCCGTGCCGCCGATTCGCGGGCTGCAAGACACCCCCTATTGGACCTCGGAGGAGGCACTGGCCAGCGCCAGTATTCCGCAACGGCTCGCCGTGATCGGCTCATCCGTGGTGGCCTTGGAGCTGGCGCAAGCCTTTGCCCGGCTGGGTAGCCGCGTCACCATCCTGGCGCGCAACTCGCTGTTCTTCCGCGAAGATCCGGCCATCGGCGAGGCGCTGACCGCAGCCTTCCGCATGGAGGGCATCGACGTGCTTGAGCAGACACAAGCCAGTCAGGTGACCCACGCCAACGGCGAATTCGTACTGACCACCAACCACGGTGAACTGCGCGCCGACCAACTGTTCGTCGCCACCGGCCGCACGCCCAACACCCAAAGCCTGAACCTGGAAGCGGCGGGTGTACTGTTGGATGAACGCGGCGCCATTCAGATCGATCAGGGCATGCGCAGTAGCGCAGTGGATATCTATGCAGCCGGCGACTGCACCAACCAGCCGCAGTTCGTCTACGTCGCGGCGGCGGCTGGCACCCGTGCGGCGATCAACATGACCGGCGGCGAAGCTACGCTTAATCTCGATGCCATGCCGGCGGTGGTGTTCACCGATCCGCAGGTGGCCACCGTCGGTTACAGCGAAGCGGAAGCACAGCGCGCAGGCCTCGAAACCGACAGTCGCACGCTGAGCCTGGACAACGTGCCGCGTGCGCTGGCCAACTTCGACACGCGAGGGTTCATCAAGCTGGTCGCCGAAGCGGGTTCTGGTCGGTTGCTCGGCGTGCAGGCGGTGGCCCCGGAAGCGGGCGAGCTGATTCAGACGGCGGTGCTGGCTATTCGCAACCGCATGACCGTGCAGGAGCTGGCCGACCAGTTGTTCCCCTACCTAACCATGGTCGAGGGCCTGAAGCTCGCGGCGCAGACTTTCACCAAGGACGTAAAGCAATTGTCCTGCTGCGCTGGATGAATGGAGAGCACCATGAAATTTGCCCGCTACATTACCGAGATCGCCGAACGTCTCACCCCGACCAACCGGCCCAAAGGTTTTGCGGAGTTCTTGGTCGCGCTACTGGGTGAACTTGCCAAGGGACGCCCGATTTCGCGAACTACGCTTGCCAGGACTCTTGGCTGGCCCGCTGAGCAAGTGGCGGCTGTGCTCGAACAAGCCACCAGTACCGAATACGACAACGATGGGAACATCATCGGCTATGTCCTCACCTTGCGCGAGACGTCGCATGTCTTGGAAATTGACAACCGCCGGCTGTATGCCTGGTGCGCGCTGGACACCCTGATGCTCCCGGCGTTAATCGGCCGTACAGCTCGCGTCTCGTCGCATTGCGCTGCAACTGGAGCACCCGTTTCGCTTACGGTTTCACCCAGCGAGATACAGGCTGTTGAACCTGCCGACGTGGCAGTGTCACTGGTATTGCCGCAGGAGGCGGCCGACGTTCGTCAGTCCTTCTGTTGCCATGTGCATTTCTTCGCATCTATCCCAGCGGCAGAAGATTGGGCCTCCAAGCATCAAGGATTGACTATCGTAAGCGTCCAAGAGGCGTTCGGCGTGGGCCAGGAGCTTAATCGACATCTGTTGCAGACCCTTCCAATGAGAACATCGTGATTGGATTTCGACTCAATGTCCTACGGAGTGGGCATCGGATTTCTCTTTCCGACTTTGATCCGGTGATCCCAGCCATCGCCAAAGTCATAGACCTAGCGGAATGTCCTTTTCCCGTTCAACGCTTTGATCAGAGTCTTGCGGGTCTCCGAGTTCACGGGAGGCCCCCATCCATCGGAGTCGGGAATACCGTAACTCTCACCAGCTATTTCAAACTCATGCAGATGGTCATCGTGCCAGCCCATTGCGATCTGGATCACCGCGTGCAATTTGCCTAAGGTGATGTTCTCGGGCACCGCCACACGGCGCCAGATGGCAGGTTCGATCCACTTCAATTCAATGTGCAGTAGCAACAAATCAGGTTCGGGTTTTGGCAAGCGAACAGTTTTGACCATGGATCAGGCGGCCTCGCAGAGTTCCGTGGAGGCGAGAGAAACGTTCCAGGGCAGCAGTTCGTCGACCCGATTGATCGGGTGGTCGGCGATGCGCTCCAGCACGTGTGTCAAATAGGCTTGCGGGTTCAGGTCGTTGAGTTTGGCTGAACCCACCAGGCTGTAAATCGCAGCCGCTCGTTCGCCGCCGGCGTTGGAACCGACGAACAGATAATTTTTTCTGCCTAGCGCGACAGCACGTAGCGCGCGTTCGGCAGCGTTGTTGTCGATCTCAATTCGCCCGTCATCGCAATAGCGCACCAAGGCCTGCCACCGATTGAGGGCATAGAGAATCGCACCGCCCAATGCCGATTTTTTCGACAGTTGAGTCAGCGTCTGGTTGAGCCACGCGTGGAGTTGTTCCAGCAGCGGACTGGCTCGGCTTTGCCGAACCACTTTTCGCAGGTTGGGCGGTTGCCCTCGAATCTCGCTTTCGATGGCATACAGGGCCGCAATCCGTTGCAGCGCCTCGGCGGCAAGTGGTGAAGCCAGGTCTTTGTAGACCTCGTAAAACTTGCGCCGGGCGTGAGCCCAACACGCCGCTTCCTCAATGGTGCCCGTGGCATATAGTTGAGCAAAACCGGCATAGCCGTCCGCCTGCAAGATCCCGCTGAAGCGCTTGAGATGCGCGCGGGGATGTTGCCCCTTGCGATCCGGCGAGTAGGCAAACCAGACCGCCGCCGGTGTCGCGTCCCCCGTAGGTCGGTCGTCCCGCACGTACGTCCACAGGCGCGCCGATTTGGTCTTGCCGTTGCCCGGCGCGAGCACGCCAATCGGCGTGTCGTCGGCATGGACTTTGTGTCCGCTCATGACGTGGTGCTCAAGGGCGTTGATCAGTGGTCGCAGCAACTGACTGCTCTGGCCAACCCAGTCGGCCAGGGTTGAGCGCTCCAGCTCCACGCCCTCACGGGCGTAGATCTCGGACTGCCGATACAACGGCAAATGATCGACAAACTTCGAGACCAGCACATGGGCCAACAACCCTGGGCCGGCAAGACCTCGGGCGATCGGGCGACTCGGTGCCGGCACCTGGGCGAAGTGCTCGCAGCAGCGGCAAACCCACTTCGGACGGACATGGCGAATGACTTTGAAACGTGCCGGAACGTACTCCAGCACTTCGGACACATCCTCACCTAAATGGCGAAGCGTCCCACCGCAGCCAGTGCATTGCGACTCGGGCTGATGAACGTGGGTTTCGCGAGGTAGGTGTTCAGGCAATGGTTTACGGCGCGAAACTGCGCGAGGTGCCGGCTCGACTGGAGGTGTCATTTCGGCTTGGCTGATTTGCAGCTCATCAAGGCTCAACTGGAGCTGGTCGATCATCGCTTCCAGTTGCTCGGAGCTGCGACCGAACTGCGTACGACGCAGCTTGGCGATCATCATCTTCAAGCGCTCAATCTCTGCGTGCTGGGCAGCGATCAGCGCCTTCAAGGCTTGAAGATCATTCGGCAGGGAGTCGGTCACGAGGGTCATGCCCGAATATTACTGGGGATTTTTTCAGCGCGGCAAGTCAGACCGCGAGGACGGGTGCTGTACGAATTGGCCGGCGCCAATCAATGCCCTCCAACAGCATCGACAACTGCGCGGTCGTCAGCGACACGCTGCCGCTGGTTGCTTGCGGCCAGACAAAGCGTCCTTGCTCCAACCGTTTGCAAAACAGGCACAAGCCGTCGCCATCCCACCACAACAGTTTGATCCGGTCACCACGCCGTCCGCGAAAGGCGAAGATCTGACCGGAGAAGGGATCGGCTTCCAGTTGAGTCTGCACCATGGCCGCCAAACCGTCGAAGCCACGACGCATGTCCGTGACGCCAGCGGCGATCCAGATACGGGTTCCAGCGGGAGGGGCAATCATCGCACTAACTGCTGCAAGACGAGTTGCAGCGTCTGCGGGTCTGGTGCTCCGGTGATACGCAACTTGGCTTTTCCTACCTCAACTGCGATCTCGGAATGACACTCTGCCTGTGGCTGGAAGACTGGCGGCAGATCCATTGGCGCCTCGATCACCTGGACTGGCAAAAACGAAGCACTCTGGCTGACCGGGCCGAATAGCCCTTCTTGGTATTGCTGCCGCCAGCGAAAGACCAGATTGGCATTGACGTCATGTTCGCGAGCGATCAATGACACGGAGGCGCCAGGCTGGAAGGTGGCCTCGACGACTTGGCGTTTAAAGTCCAGCGGAAAGTTGGGGCGGCGACCGGCTCGACGGGCTGGGGCAACTGTATCCAAGATAGTGTCCACTAAAAAATGGTGTCCACTATCTTGGCCAATTTGGAGGGCTGTCAGGAGAGGGTGCTGGCCGGACGGTTACATTTCAACTCACCGAAAGAGCAATCCTTGCAGCTGCGCTACGATCTAGATATGCAGGCTTTCGGCATCCCCGGTCTGAGCTTCATGACCCGCTACGCTAAGGGTTGGGATGCGGACTATTCCAACGCAAACAGCGTGTACATGCGTCGCGGAGCGGACGGTGCCCCATTGCAGGACCAAAAGCGTTGGGAGCGAGACATCGAGGCTAAGTATGTCATCCAGTCAGGCTCACTGAAGGACATGTCTTTACGTGTCCGCCAAGCAACGACACGAGCTACCGATTTCGAATCTGATTTGGACGAGGTCAGACTGATTGTTGAATATCCACTGCAACTCCTTTAACGGGCATTAGCCATCGGCATCAACTGTCCGGTATCCCCGATACACCCCGTCTCCTTGTTTCTCCTTTGGTTTGGAGACGGCTTAGGCGCCCTAGTGGCGCCTTTTTTTGTGGATTGAAGAAACTGTTGGTATATCCATCCCGGCGGCGAGCGTCCCTGGGGTTGTATGGCTGATTGGAACGTGTGAACATACTCTCAATATAGGTAGGGGGGGTATGGTATGGGTCATATGAGATCAAGCAAAGACAATCTTCTTAAGCGTGTAAAGCGAATCGCTGGGCAAGTCCAGGCGATTGAGCGAGCACTCGACTCTGATGATGACTGCTCGAAAACCCTGCTTTTGGTCGCTTCTGCCCGTGGCGCTATCAATGGGCTGATGGATGAAATTATCGAAGACCACGCTCGTGAACACGTTGCGAATCCGACACTCAGCAACGAAGAAAGAGCGAAAGGCGTCGATGAGCTTCTCGAAGCCATTCGCCGCTATTCCAAATAGGATTTGCCCAGATGAGTAATTCGTACACCGACTATTCCCACGACCATATGTTCCTGGGGAAATCACATGAAGAAAACGCCAAGCGAACCTTGTGGGTAGTGGCTCTGACCGTCGTAATGATGGTTGCTGAAATCACCGCAGGTTATCTCACTGGCTCAATGGCGTTGCTTGCTGATGGATTTCACATGGCAACACACGCTGGAGCACTTGGCATAGCCGCAGCTGCTTACGGTTACGCAAAAAGACATGCCTCAAATGCTCGCTACAGTTTTGGAACTGGCAAGGTTGGAGACTTGGGTGGCTTCGCATCTGCTCTGATTTTGGGACTGGTCTCTTTGGGAATTGCCGGAGAGTCGCTATTTCGTCTCTTTCAACCGACTCAAGTGCAATTCGGGACAGCGACTCTTATCGCAATTGTCGGATTAGCAGTGAATGTGGTGAGCGCGCTTTTGCTGTCTGGCGGTCATAATCATCACCATGGGCATGACCACGGCCAAGATGAATCTCACCATGCACATGGTCATGACAATAATCTGCGCTCTGCTTATATTCACGTCATTGCAGATGCACTGACTTCGGTTCTGGCCATCGCAGCACTGCTTGCTGGTCGTTACCTTGGTTGGGTCTGGCTCGACCCTGCAATGGGGATTGTGGGTGCAGTTGTCATCGCACGCTGGGCTTGGTCGTTGATGCGGGTGACTGCGAGTGTATTGCTAGACCAGACAGATGATCATGTCGCTGAAGAGATTCGTGAACTGGTTGAGCGACAGGGAGATGCTTCGATCATAGATCTTCATGTCTGGCAGGTAGGGCCGCAAGCCCGCGCCGCTATTGTGAGTGTTCTAGGCAGCCCAGCAGTGAATGCACAAAACATACGAGAACGGCTTGCGACAGTTCATGAGATCACTCATCTGACAGTTGAGTACCGCACGAAGCCGGGCGCTGTTTCACCCGATCAGGTCGCCGTTCAGGCTTAGCAATGAGCCCGTAGTTCGCATAAGTTCGCCGAGGAATTGACCAATGGCCAAGGACATCGAGAATCCGTGTACTTCTGTCTGCCAGTTGAACAGCGAACTGTGCGTCAGCTGCGGTCGCACCAAGGAAGACATCAGAAAATGGAAACGAATGAAGCGTCCAGAAAAAATGGCCGCTGTACAACGCGCGACCCTGCGTCTGAAAAGCCTGCAAAAAAAGAACTCTCAAACCACTGTAATTTAACTTTTCTACGCTTTCAGCCGAGACAGATGTCCAGATTCGGAAAGGCAAGCTGAGTGGCAACGCCACCCGAACTTAGCACTATCGTGGTCAGATGCGCAGTGCTTGTCAGCAGACGGAGCATGGCGTCATCTCAAATTGTTATTGAGGACAGCGGTACGGGGTTATCCGATTCGGCGCAGGCGCGCCTTTACAGCTTGTTGCTGATCGTCCTTTGCGTATTGCTTGAGAATGAAATCAACATAGCATGTCCCGCTGCATGGCCATGAGCTGGGACCATGCTGTGGCCGAATGGATGAGGTGGGATTAGTTTGCGGGGTATTCAGCAATGACCTGATCTACGCCGGCTTTGGTCAGGCCGATTATTTGGTAGGTCTCATGTACTCCGTCGACTTCCATTCCTGGAGAACCTGCTGGCATTCCAGGAGCAGCGATCCCGAGAAGGTCGTCACGCTTACTCATCGCAATTATTTGCTCAACTGGCACATGACCTTCAACAAACTTCCCGTTGATCATCGCAGTGTGACAAGACGAGAGTCGTGGAGCGACACCTAGATCTTGTTTGACAGCACTCATGTTGGTTTCTACATGATCAATGACGGTGAAGCCATTGGCCTCAAGATGCTGAATCCATTTTTTGCAGCATCCGCAGTTTGCATCTCGATGCACATCGATGGTCAGGGCCTGCGCCGCTTGAGCCGTTGAGCCGATGAACAGCGCAGCGAATGTTGCAATACGCAGAAATCGACTTGAAAGTCGGAAGCTACCTGTCATGAATATTTCCTTTTCCCTTGGAGACGGCGAGATGTTCTACGAAGCAATAGAACCCCACTCAAGCGTTCATGCCGCTGCAAAGGTTACATTGAAGGATCTACTTTAGAGTCGGGGAGCCAACTCCCCGATCATTTGAATTCGTAGGGCTAGTGCTCAAATCGCTCAGAACCACATCCGAATACCAGCTACAAACCGGGCCTCGTTTGTCTTTTCCCCTTCATCGCTGGCTAGGTCAGCCGTCTTACCATATGAGCGATTCCAGCTAACACCAATGTAGGGTGCGAATTGACGAGTAATTTCGTAGCGCAACCGCAGGCCTAGTTCGGTGTTGGCCAATCCAGATCCTATGCCGCGCTGAGGATCATTTTTCCCGTACAAGTTTACTTCGGCGGTCGGCTGCAAGATCAGGCGATTGGTCAACAGGATGTCGTAATCGCCTTCAAACCGAGCTGCGGTTTGACCGTTCTCACCAATATAAGCAGTCGCTTCAGCTTCAAAGTTATAGAGGGCCATGCCCTGAATACCGAGCGCTCCCCATGTTTGAGGTGACCCAGGTTTGAAGTCTTGTCGAATGCCGGTGACGACATCCCACCAAGGACCGATGGCGTGTCCCCACAGAGCCTGAAGTTCAGCGTTCTCGGTTACGCCATTGGTACGTTCGCCTTCCGAACGCAACCATAGGCGATCGACGTCACCGCCGATCCACCCTTTTGCATCCCAAGCCAGCGCACTACCGTTGTCAGCGTCTTGGTACTCAAATTTATCCAGGAGGATGAACGAGTTAATTTTTTTATCGTGCACACCATGGCCTGGTAAGTCTGGAAAAGCGGCGGCCCGGTCAGCGTCGGTAAGTACGGGGATTGGGGTTCGGCTTGTGGTAGTCGCCCCTCCATCCATGCTTTCCATACCGTCCATTTGCCCGTTATCGCTGTGATCCATAGCCCCCATCTTGCTATGGTCCATGGCTCCCATTGAGCCGTGGTCCATCTTGGAGTGATCCATCGCGGCATCTTTCGGTTTGGCGGGTTTGGATTTTTGTGCAGTTGAAGACTTTGCGTCCGCACTTGATGGCATCGCCATCGACGGATCCATCTCTTCAGCGGCTTGAGCCATGAAAAAGAATGCTGGACCGGTAGAGACTGCAAGTGCCATCAGCGTTGGGCGTAAAAACTTACTGGTCATGATCTCAATCTGCCTTTTTGGTTTTTTGGTCATGATCCATCGACTCATGGCTCATCTGGCTATGGTCCATCGCCCCGTGATCTAGCTTCGGATCGTTTGCCGTTGCTGGCTTGTCCGTTGCTGTAGCAGGAACAGTGGTTGAATGGTCGCTGCCATTTTCCTCTGCCAGCACCGTGGACGAGAGTCCACTCAGCAGGACAGCAGCAAAGAGGCAACCCACGAGGGAATTACGATTTAGGTATGTGCTCACAGATCGTCTCCTTTACTCATCTACCCGTACTTCACGGAACATGCCCATTTCCATATGGAAAAGCAGGTGACAGTGATATGCCCAACGGCCTAAGGCATCAGCGGTGACTCGATAGCTGCGTTTGGTACCTGGTGGCATATCGATCGTATGCTTGCGCACCATGAACTTGCCGTTCTCATCCTCGAGGTCACTCCACATGCCGTGAAGGTGGATGGGGTGGGTCATCATGGTGTCGTTCACCAAGGTGATGCGCAGACGCTCGCCATACTTCAGGCGCAGCGGTTCGGCGTCAGAGAATTTGATGCCGTTGAACGACCACGAGAACTTCTCCATGTGACCGGTCAAATGAAGCTCGATGGTACGATTTGGCTCGCGGCCGTCAGGGTCTTGGAAAGTGCTTTTCAAGTCGGAGTAAGTGAGCACTCGACGACCATTGTTCCGCAAGCCTATGCCCGGATCACTTAGCTTTGGCGTTGGATTCATGGCTTGCATATCAACCAGGGGATTGTTGGTTTCAGAGGCAGGGTGTGTCTGCATTTCTCCACCCATACCACCCATGCCAGCCATCCCTGACATATCACCATTGCCCATCCCAGCCATCTTGCTGTGATCCATGCCCGCCATGTTAGTCATGTCACCGCTGTCCATGCCGGTCATCCCGGTCATGTCACTTTGGTCCATACCGGTCATCTTGCTGTGGTCCATGCCCGCCATGCCCGCCATGCCGGACATGTCACCTGGTGTCTTCTCTGCGCCGCCCATACCAGCCATGCTGCCATGGTCCATACCAGCCATACCGCCCATCCCCATGTCATCCATAGTGACGATTGGACGTGGATCTATAGCAGGTACCTGAGCAACTAGCCCTTCACGAAGAGCGAGGGTTCCGCGTGCATAACCCGTCCGATCCATAGACTGGGCGAAGATGGTGTAAGCCTCTTCACTGGCAGGCTCTACGATCACGTCATACGTTTCAGCTACGGCGATGCGGAATTCGTCAACACTCACTGGGTTGACGTGTTGGCCGTCGGCGGCCACAACGGTCATTTTCAAACCAGGAATGCGGACGTCGAAATAGCTCATCGCCGAGCCGTTGATAAAGCGTAGTCGTAGCTTCTCACCCGGCTTGAAAATACCGGTCCAGTTACCGTTTGGCGCCTGGCCATTCATGAGATAGGTGTAAGTATCTGCGCTGACGTCTCCAAGGTCGGTTGGGCTCATGTTCATTTCAGCCCACATCTTCCTGTCAGCTACTGTAGCTGACCAACCTTGCTTACTGACATCGTCGATAAAATCACCAACGGTGCGTTTATGGTGGTTGTAGTAGCCCGACTGTTTCTTAAGCTTGGCCATGACGCGACTAGGATCTTCATCGGTCCAATCAGTCAACATCACCACATAGTCGCGGTTGTATTGAAAAGGTTCAGGCTCTTTCGAGTCGATAACGATTGGCCCGTAAACCCCTGCCTGCTCCTGTAAGCCCGAGTGGCTGTGGTACCAGTACGTACCATTCTGATGAACCTTGAACTTGTACTCGTACATGCCGTCGGGTGCGATGCCATGGAAACTCAAGCCAGGTACACCGTCCATATTGGCCGGCAGAATGATCCCGTGCCAATGGATTGAGGTGTCTTGGTCCAGGCGGTTTTTTACACGCAGGGTGACTGTCTCTCCTTCGCGCCAACGCAGCAAAGGTCCTGGCAATGATCCATTGATGGTCATGGCTGTTCGCGGCGAGCCGGTAATGTTTACAGGTGTTTCACCAATAAACAGATCAAATTCATTGCCGGTGAGTACGCTCGGCAGACCTGGACTTGTCACCGCCCATACTGGAGTGCGCCAAAGGCCAAAGCCGCCGAGAATGCCACCAGCGGCCAAGCCTTTTACGAATGTCCGTCTAGAGGTTTTGGAATGCATGCCGTTTATTTCCAATCAGTCAAAAGGGAAGCCGTGCGAAACAACCGATCATGAGTTGCCCGGATCAGCTTTGCCCACCGTCACAAAAGACAAACTCTTACGGCAAGCGAGCTCAGAAATTGCCACATTTAAACCACCGCAGTGATTACATTTCTGTCAGCTTGGAGGGCTAGCTATTTAGCAATTCTTGTGATCCATCGCCTTGGCTTTGCTTTCAGCGACGGGATGTTGGGCATTTTGCGTTTGAGCTACTCGGTACGATTCCATCGAATTATTCCTGGCCACTTCCATGCGTGCGAAAGTCCGGTCACCACCCCCTTCAGCCATAGCCAAAGAAGAGACGGTCAGAGCCGCGATGACGAACAAGGTTTTGATAGGGTTCATTTGGGGGGCCTCGGATGATTATTGGTGACCCCTGAATCCACATCAGTCGTTGACTCTAGGGGGTGAGCTTGAGGCTCAATAGGACTATAAGACTCATCCCCTGTCAGGAAGCTTAGGCCAATATTACAGTTGTGTCAGGTTGCGATATTTCTCTTGAGATGCAGAGTGATTAGTCCGTAAGGTCTAAGCTATCCAACGACACATAACCTCCATCCACCATCTAAAATTTACCTGTGCGGCGTTGTAAGTTTCCGGTCACTGCACGATGGCGTGGCGTTTTTTGAGTTTTTCGCTGAAATCATACATCGGCTCGGACGCACTACGTTAAGCACTTGAGTGTTCGATAGGTGGGAATTAAATGGCAGCGTAACTAAAGGTGGCCACCGGTGAGTATTAATTTTGACAAAGCGCTTGGCTCCGCAGAAAGAGCATTACGTTTTCGCAGCCAACGAGCTGAGGTACTTAGCAATAATATCGCTAATGCCGACACTCCTAACTTTAAGGCCAGGGACTTGGACTTTTCTGCTGTACTGGCTAGCCAAACAAAAGGAGGTTTGGCTACTCCGTTCTCTTTAAAAACAACAAACCCAAAACATATTGCCGTAAACGAATTAGTAAGTGATATTCACGGCGGTGCTTTGCTTTACAGTACGCCGAACCAACCTTCCATTGATCAAAATACTGTGGATCAACAGGTCGAGGTCGCAAAGTATACGGAAAATGAAATTCATTTCGAAACCGCCTTTACTAGATTAAATGGAGCATTTAAGGGGCTACTTAAAGCTCTGCGAGGTGAATAATAAACTTTACCCAGCGAGGGAATCAGCGCCTCAGGCGCTGATTTGGGAAGGGAAACCGAGTGCTTCGACAGTTTTACGGACTTGCTCTGGGTTTTCACTGCTTTCAACGCTTACCTTACCTGCTGCGCGATCCACGGAAATCATAGCCTCGCTGTCCAGTGACTGAATTGCTTTGGTGATTTTGCTGACGCAGCTACCGCAACCAATGCCTGATACGTTTAAGACGAACATGGTTATTCCTCTTGTGCTGAGCAGTCTATTTTCACCGCAACAACAAGATCAACGTTGACACCACGGTAAGGTCAAGAGTTATGTATAGCGGGCTGTGAGCATCGGTTACGCTCATTCAATTCGGGTATTCCTCAGCCTCAAAGCATTGAAAACTACAGACGCAGAACTGACGCTCATGGCTAACGCAGCAATCATTGGAGACAGAAGGTGCCCCGTCAGTGGATAGAGCAGGCCTGCGGCGAGGGGAATACCCATTGAGTTGTAAAGGAAGGCGAACCCCAAGTTTTGCCGCATGTTTTTTACCGTTGCAACCGAAAGTGCCCGTGCCCGTAAAATCCCCATCAGGTCGCCTTTTACCAGCGTGAGCTGCGCGCTATTCATCGCGACGTCAGTCCCTGTACCCATGGCAATGCCCACATCTGCTCGCGCCAAGGCCGGTGCGTCGTTGATACCGTCGCCGGCCATGGCAACCTTTCGACCGGATTGCTGGAGGTCCGCCACCAGGCGCTCCTTGTCCTGAGGTTTCACTTCACCATGAACCTCTTCAATACCCATCTCCTTGGCGACAGCACGTGCGGTGGTGAGCCCGTCTCCCGTGGCCATGATGATTTTTACGTTATCAGCCTTAAGCTTGGTGACTGCTTCTTTAGAGGTCGGTTTTATCGGGTCTGAGACCGCTAGTAATCCTGCCAAGACCCCGTCAACTGCTAGATAGATGATGCTGATGCCTTCAAGGCGCAACAACTCTGCACGTTCTTGTAAGACCTTTGTGCTCACGCCGGCAGCTTCCATCAGTGCAGTGTTGCCCAGCTGTACTTTCTTGCCATCAACGAGACCACTCACCCCAATCCCTGAGCCGGACTCAAACGATTCAGGCTTGGTGAGCGCAATATTTTCAGTTCGGGCGTGATCGACGATGGCGTGTGCCAAAGGATGTTCGCTGCCTTGATCAAGGCTAGCGGCCAGTTGAAGCACATCGCGTGGGTTGAAATCTGGTGTGGCCTCCACACTGTGAAATACCGGCCGTCCCTCTGTCAGGGTTCCCGTTTTATCGACAATCAGTGTGTCGATCTTGCAAAGGTTTTCGATGGCACTGGCATCTCTGAACAGCACACCCATACTGGCGGCTTTACCCGTCGAAACCATGATCGACATGGGCGTTGCCAGACCCAGAGCACAGGGACAAGCGATGATAAGCACGGCGACAGCGTTGATCAGGCCGAAGACCCAGCTGGGTTCCGGGCCGAACAGTCCCCAACCTATGAGGGTCAGCAACGCAATCGCGATAACCGCCATCACAAAGTAGCCGGCGATCGAGTCGGCCATTCGTTGCATGGGCGCTTTGGAGCGTTGGGCTAGTGCGACCATTTGTACTATCTGCGACAGCATGGTGTCAGCGCCGACCTTTCGCGCCTCCATCACCAAGCTTCCATGAGTATTAAGCGTGGCACCGATCAGACTATCCCCTGCTCTTTTCATGACCGGCACAGGTTCACCAGTGAGCATGGATTCATCCACCGCACTTTCTCCCTCGAGTACAGAGCCATCAACTGGCACTTTTTCACCAGGTCTGACCCGCAAATGGTCTCCCAAGTGAACATGGGTAAGAGGAATGTCTTCCTCCTGACCATCGGCGTTGATCCTGCGTGCAGTCTTGGGAGATAGGCCAAGAAGGGACTTAATGGCGGCGGAGGTTTGTGACCGTGCTTTGAGCTCAAGAATCTGCCCAAGCAAGGTGAGCGAGATGATGACCGCAGCGGCTTCGAAGTAGACGCCGATGCGTCCATCTTGCATGAAGGTGGTGGGAAAACTTTGGGGAAATAGGGTTGCCGCGACGCTGTAAAGATAGGCTGCGGCAGTACCTAAACCAATCAGAGTCCACATGTTTGGACTGCGATTTCTAACGGATGCTATGCCTCTTACAAAAAAGGGCCAACCTGCCCATAAGGTGACCGGAGTGGCAAGAGCGAACTCGATCCAGTTTTGAACCGAACCATGGAAGATTTGTAATGAGTGACCCGCCATGGCTAGAAGGGCCACCATTACGGTTAAAGGCAGCGACCACCAAAAGCGGCGGGTGAAATCCAGGAGCTCGGGTTTGTCATCGTCATCAAGCGCGGGCATGACGGGCTCTAATGTCATGCCACATTTAGGGCAATTGCCGGGCCCTGGCTGTCTTATTTCCGGGTGCATAGGACAGGTAAACTCAGTGGCTACCTGTAGCGTGGGCTCTATAGCGGCGCTGCTGGGTTCAGCGCTGGGATGATTACCAATGTAGCGTTCTGGATCTGCCCGAAATTTCTCTTGGCATTTCTGGCTACAAAATTGATACGTCTGTCCTTGGTAAGACTCGCCAAATTTACTTGGAGGTATAACCGCCATACCGCACACCGGGTCGCGTAGACCACCGTCATTGGGTGAGGCAGCGTGGGCGGGACCGTGATCGTGGTGGCTCGGTGGAGTGGGCATAGCTATTTCTCTTCCTTGTTGGTTCCTGCCTGATCGCCATGGTCATGTCCGCCATGTCCATGTCCAAAAAAATGCATCAATGGACAGATCAACAGGATGAGGTAGGGCAAATACGGATAAACGTGGGTGAAATGTTCCCGCACCCCGTAAAAGGCACCGATCGCAATGAGCATGATCAGTACAACGCCTGTTTTGCGCCTCCAAAATGGTGGGGAGGTGCTTCCAGCCGGATGCTGATGCTTATCCATGATCTAGACCCCGTGTGTGAGCGTGTTGCTCTGATCTCTGCCTCAGAGCATAGCGAACTCTTGCGTCGACGCGGTTTTAGCGGTCGGTTCAGGCTTACTTCAAGTCAAATTGACCGACCATCCCCGACTGGTAATGACCTGGCACGTTGCAGGCAAATTGAAGTCCAGTTGTGTTGTTGAAGGTCCAGATCAACTCCTTGGTTGCCCCTGGCTCGATCAGCACGCTATTCGGGTCGTTGTGTTCCATTCCAACCATCTTCATGCCTCCCATGCTATGGCCCATGTTGCCCCACATTTTTCCAGTTCCGGTGGGTGTAAGCGTTCCATTCTGGAACATGCTCGCCATTTCTTTTTGGTGCGCCGCGTGAGCAGCGGCTTGGCCGATATTGAACTCGTGCAGCAACGCCCCTTTGTTGTGAAGTACAAAGCGAACCGTTTCACCGGGCTTTACGTCGATGCTTTTAGTTTTGAAGAAAATATCACCCATCTCTACATCAACCGTGCGAGTGACCTCTGAGGCGACTCCAGGCTGACCGATATCCTCTTTCCCATGACCTACGCTGGCCATCGCCGTAGCGCCGAGGAGTAGGGTGATTGCCGCAATAACTGGAGTAATGAGCTTAGTTTTCATGGTGACCTCGAGAGCCAGTGGAAAATACTAGCTATGCTAAAGGGATAGAGCTGAGCGTTAACTGACTTGAACACTACATTTCTGTCAGTTTTCCTGAGAAAACACGGCGCCCAGATGACGCCGTGTCTAGTGGGCGGTTCAGAGAGCCCCGTAGGAGTTATTCGGTTACTGATGGTTCTCAGAAAGCATCAGTTTGTGCTCGCGCTGCATTTGGTTCAAAACGTCATCAACCATGGCGTCGTGTTTTTCCATCCAGGCGAGATGTTCCTGAGGTGACATTGATGCTTTTGGATGATCTAGATGAAGCTGGCCCATGATCTCGCCCAGTATTTTCATATGCTCGGCCATGTGAACATGGCGCTGCCCTTCAGGAGCTTTTTCAGCTTGTACCAAGGTCGCTTCGGCTTTATCGCGCAGGCTTTCCATGCGCTCCATAATCCGATCTGCACCACCTTCAGCCAACGCAGATGCTGAGATGAGTATCGAACTAGCAAAGAATAGGACTTTTAAACGGTTCATGAGGAAGCTCCTTTTTGATTTGTTTTCCGGCTCCTCTAGCTTTCATGGTTAAGAGTCGGTCGAGCACCAGAAAGTACTCATGCTCGAACCCTAGACAGCACTCGCTGACATCTACCTGAAGCCAATATTACTTTTCTGTCAGTTGCTGGTTGGCAGAGGCATTTCATTGCAGACTCAGCCTCACAATTATTCGAGAGCCATCCCCATGAGACTTCTGGTTGCGGAAGACGAACCCAAAATAGGTATTTATTTGCAGCAAGGACTCACCGAGGCGGGGTTCAATGTTGATCGTTTTACCAATGGCAAAGACGCGCTTCAGCACGCCTTGAGCGAGGCGTATGACCTGCTGATTCTCGATGTGATGATGCCTGGGCTGGATGGCTGGGAAGTACTTCAGAAAGTGAGAGCATCCGGAAAAAATGTCCCTGTGCTTTTCCTCACGGCGCGAGACCGAGTTGAGGATCGGGTAAAAGGACTTGAGCTGGGGGCTGACGATTACCTGATCAAACCCTTCGCATTTTCTGAATTGCTGGCTCGCGTCAGAACGCTGCTGCGTAGAGGTACCACTGCCCCCTCCCAAACCCATATGAAATTGGCTGATTTGGAGGTGGACCTCCTCAAACGCAGGGTTATCCGCGCAGGCAAACGTATAGATCTAACGGCCAAAGAGTTTGCGTTGCTCGAATTGCTGCTCCGTCGTCGAGGTGAGGTTCTGCCCAAGTCGCTTATTGCTTCCCAGGTCTGGGACATGAACTTTGACAGCGATACTAACGTCATCGAGGTTGCTGTCAGGAGGCTCAGAGCAAAGATTGATGATGATTTTGAGGTCAAGCTTATCCACACCTCTCGAGGCATGGGGTACATGCTGGATGCGCCGGATTCGGGGACGGGGTCGGAATGAAGCGAATGTCCCTGACTACGCGCATGAGCCTGATGTTCATGCTAGCTGTAACGGCTGTGCTCACCGTCGCTGGACTCAGTTTTAACAACCTCAGCCGGCATCATTTCAAGATGCTGGATCAGCAGGCGCTGAACGAAAAGCTTCACTCGACGCAAAGAATTTTGACTGGGTTGAACAGCATTGATCAATTCAGTGATGTTAAGCCTGAGCTGGAGGCACTGCTTGGTGCTCATCGTGATTTGACAGCTCTTATCATCGATGGTGACGGTAAGCTCCTGTTTGCTGACCCAGGTCCGATCGTAGTTCCTGAAGACTTCCGAACGGTCACAAACAGCAATGTCTGGGAGTGGCGAGACCAGGAGCAGATATTTCGAGGCGTGACGGCGCAAGCCATAGTGACGGGGCAGGACAAGCCATTGACAGTGATGTTGATCTTTGATGTTACTCAACATATGGCCTTCTTCGAGACGCTTGAACGATGGTTTTGGATAGGACTGGTGATAAGCGCGCTGGTCAGTGCTGCACTGGGCTGGATGGTAGCGCGTAGTGGACTACGACCTATTCGCCTAGTCACTCAGGTAGCAGCTTCGATGTCAGCTAAATCGCTCAAAGAGCGTATTCCATTAGGTCCCGTTCCCCAAGAGCTCCAGCAGATGGTGCTCTCGTTCAACGCAATGTTATCTAGACTGGACGATGCGTTTGTTCGTTTATCGAACTTCTCTGCGGACATTGCTCACGAATTACGGACACCCGTTAGCAATTTGATGACTCACACTGAAGTGATTTTATCTAGAAAAAGAAATATTGAGGACTACGAGGACAATCTGTACTCAAATCTTGATGACTTGAAACGTATGGGACGTATGATTGATGACATGCTTTTTCTAGCGAAATCAGATAACGGTCTAATTACACATGAAAACAAACCGATTGACCTGGTAGCAGTAGTAGAGAAATTACTCGAGTACTACCGTTTGCTGGCTGATGAGCGAGGGATCGACCTGAAGGTCACAGGCAGGGGTAGCGTCCGAGGTGACGTACTCATGCTCGACAGGGCCATCTCTAATCTGCTCTCAAATGCGCTCCGGTACACCCCCGAAGGAAAGTGTATTACTGTCGATATTCGGCAGAAAGGAACTTCAATATCAGTCTCTGTGGAGAACCCGGGAGAGCCCATTGCGTCCGAGCATCTTGAAAAGCTGTTTGATCGATTTTATCGCGTGGACCCAGCTCGCAGAGAAGGAAGTCCAAGTAATGCAGGGCTAGGTTTATCGATTACTCGATCTATCATTGAAGCGCATGACGGAAAAATATGGTGTACGTCGTTAAACGGAATAACAGCCTTTCATATTGAACTCCCATGTGCTGATGCAAGAAAGGTCTAAGACACCTTGTTCATATGTATGCAGGCAACATGTGGTTAGCTCAATAGGATCGTTTTTGGATGAGAGAAAACTCTTGGAGCGTTCCAAAGAAAGTCGCGTATTTGGCGCCGTATCCGGGCAGATCAGTGCCAAAAACCCGCCCCAAGCTGACTGAAATGTAATCGAACAGTTTGCGTTCATGTGGCATCGTGTACTCGCACTGTGACGTTGGAAATCTTGTGATTCCTCCCTGTCCAGCCGGCCCTAGAACACGGAATTTGCTAGGTATTCGTCAGTGGTTTTAACGAGCGTCAAAAAGTAAAAAACTAGATATTCCCTAAAAACCTAGAACCAACAGCTTTTGCTGTCAGGAGTCTTGCATGTCATTCCTTAAAACTACCACCGTAGCTGTTGCGCTGACTGCGGGTTTGCTTCTGAGTGCAGTTGCTCAGGCGCATCCAAAGCTGGTTTCTTCTACTCCCGCTGAAGGATCGGATGCGGCGGCTCCGTCTAAAATCGAACTGCACTTTTCTGAGAATCTAACGACTCAGTTCTCTGGTGCAAAGCTGATTATGACCGATATGCCTGGTATGCCGAATTCACCTATGGGCGTAAAAGCTAACGTGGCAGGTGGCGGTGATCCGAAGACGATGGTTATTACACCCGCATCGCCATTGACCACGGGTACTTACAAAGTCGAATGGCGTGCCGTTTCCTCGGACACTCACCCGATTACCGGCAACTTTTCTTTCAAAGTGAAATGATTCATGAGCGACTCATTAAATATCGTTGTTCGCTTTGCTCTTTATTTCGACCTGATGCTGTTATTTGGACTGGCAATTTTTGGTCTTTATAGCCTCAGGGGAAAAGAAAGAATATCGGGAACAGTTTTGAATTTTGAGTCGCTTCTTTACAGTACTTCTGCTGTAGGTGTAGCTCTGTCCCTTGCCGCCATGTTGTTACTTGCGAAAGCAATGAGTGGCGTGTCGGGTTTCATGGAGCTACATCACCATATCTTTCAAATGGTTCTCATGGGGACTGACGTCGGTTTGACCTGGATGGTCCGAATAGGGGCGTTGGTGACGGCCATTATTGGCGTTTCCCTGAACAAGCGCTTTCCAACACTGAGTCTTTGGATTGTCACTGTCTGTGGCGCGATTGCGCTAGCGACGCTGGCATGGACAGGGCACGGAGCAATGGACGAGGGGAGCCGTCGCTACTGGCACTTTATTAGCGATATCTTCCATCTTTTGGCCGCAGGCGGTTGGTTGGGTGCGCTAGCGGCATTTGCCCTGCTGCTGCGTTTGAAATCACTGAAAGGTGAGCGAGAAGCACGAATTCTTGCTCGGGTACTGACAGGGTTTGAATCGGCCGGCGCGGTGATTGTAGTGATCATCAGCATTACGGGAGTGGCGAACTACCTATTTATCGTTGGGCCAAATCTCGATGAGGTGATGCTCAGCACTTATGGCGAGTTGCTATTTTTGAAGGTCCTGCTCTTTGCCGGGATGATCGTATTAGCGACGCTCAACCGTTTTCACCTAAGCCCGCTCTTGGAACGTTCTGTTCGAAATGGAGACTATGCTGTCGCGGTCAATGCCTTGCGCCGTAGCATGAAGCTCGAATTTTCAATGGCAGTCATCATTATTTGTCTAGTCGCATGGTTAGGTACTTTAAGCCCGGTCATGGAAATGAGCGCGGCATAGCGGTTGGTGATGGCCGACTAAGGAGTCTCAAGGGTGAATTGTAAGGGCCATTTGCACCGTCTACACTCCAGCTCATGAAACGCTACCTGCGGTTTTGCCTAATTTTCCTGATTAGCTTGGCGCTTCCCCTCAGCGGGATGGCGGGTGTTCAGACATCGATTGAACCATGCCCGATGAAAACCATGGGCATGGCGATGATGGATGGTATGGGGCAAGACTGCTGCCACGACATGAAAAGTCCCACCGAGCATGGCAAACCTTGTAAGCCCGGTCAGGAATGCAAAACTGGCGGCATGTTGCAAGTATCGATCATCAAGCCTCCTATCACCCTGTCCAGTCCTCTCATTCTATCATTCTCCAGCCATTTCCCGCTCGTACAAACCTCTTCAGGGGTATGGCGACCCCCACGTACTTGATTCCTGTACCACACTGAGCCTCATTCCGCGTTAGCGGGATGGCATATCTGCGCGCATGTCTTATGAAGCGCGCGGTGGATCATCACAGGAATCGTGAACATGAACTCCAAGTGCTGTTGCACAGGTTGGTCCTTCCTGGCCGGCCTGGCGGCAAGCGTACTTGCATTGCCGAGCTTCGCTAGCGCATTGACATTCGATGAAGCGCTGCGTCTGGCCGAAAACAATGCACCATCGTTGACCGCACAAGACGCCAAAATTCAAGCAGCCACTAGCGCGGCCATTCCCGCCGGCGAACTACCCGATCCCAAGCTACTGCTGGGCGTGCAGAACTACCCCATTGGTGGACCCGACAGATGGAGCATCGACCAGGACTTCATGACCATGCAAGTGGTCGGGATTAGGCAGGAGATGCCCAACAGCGACAAGCGCAAAGCACGTATCGAGGTCGCGGATGCGGCTGTTGATCGAGCGTCAGCCGAGCGTCGAGTGGCGCGTCTGAACGTCCGACAGTCCACGGCATTAGCCTGGATCAGAAGCTACTCGGTTGAGCGTAAAGATGCGTTGTTCCAGGACTTCTACAAAGAAAACCGTCTTCTGACCGATACCGTCAGAGCTCAGATTGCGGGTGGCCGAGCCCAACCCGCCGATGCGGTGACACCTAAACAGGAAGCTGCTCAACTGGCTGAGCAGCAGGATGATTTAGTTCGTCAACGTGCACAGGCCCGGGCCGCCCTCAAGCGCTGGATTGGCCCTGCCGCCGATGACAAACCGGTAGGCGGTTTGCCTGATTGGCCTATTGAGACCTCAGGTTACTCCCATAAGCTGCAACATCACCCCGAATTAGCGGCTTTTGTGCCGATGACCCGTGAAGCACAAGCCAAGATCCGTGAAGCTGAGGCGGAAAAGCAGTCTGACTGGAGCTGGGAATTCGATTATCAGCACCGAGGCCAACAATTCGGTGACATGGTCAGCGTGCAGTTTTCATGGGATCTCCCGCTGTTCCCTAACTCTCGGCAAAACCCCAAGATTGCGGCCAAGCACGCCGAACTAAACCAGCTTGAGGCTGAGCGCGAAGCCCTGTCACGCGAGCATACCCAGCAACTGGAGGATGAGTTGGCTGACTACGAGCGCCTCAATCGTGCAGTCAGCCGTAATCAGGAAAGCTTGTTGCCGTTGGCTAAAGAAAAGGTCGAACTCACGATGGCCAGCTACCGCTCCGGCAAGGGTGATTTGAACTCGGTTGTTGCCGCCCGACGCGAACTCATCGAAGCCCGTCTCAAGCAGGTTGACGTTGAAGAGCAACGTGCCCTGACCAGCGCTCGCCTGTATTTCTCTTACGGGGAGTCCGCTCAATGATTTTTAAATTATGGAAAGGGACTTTAATCATCGGCATCTCGATTGCCTTGGGTGTTGCCGGGGGTTACTGGTTAGCCCAACCGCGAATGAGCGGAGTAGCTGGTGTCGTACCGGATCATGAACCCAAAGCCTCTGCCGATCGAAAAGTTCTGTATTGGTATGATCCCATGTACCCACAACAGAAATTCGATAAACCGGGTAAGTCACCCTTCATGGACATGCAGATGATCCCTCAATACGCAGATACCAAGGGGGACAGCGCTGCCATTCGAATTGATCCAAGCCTGACTCAGAACCTTGGTGTGCGACTGGCTAGTGTCAGTCGAGGCGTATTTGCCTCGACACTGAACGTGGTAGGTGTGCTGGCCTTCAACGAACGGGACGTTGCAGTCATTCAGGCCCGTACAGCGGGTTTTGTCGAGCGTGTGTATGCCCACGCACCTGGTGATGTGCTGAAAGCGAATGCCGCCTTGGCAGATATCTTGGTGCCGGAGTGGGCAGCTGCTCAGGAGGAATTTCTCGCCCTCAAGCGTAGTGGCGATGCTGGCTTGCTGACAGCGGCCCGGCAGCGACTGCGGCTAACCGGAATGCCACTTACGTTAATTGCTCAAGTTGAGCGCACTGGCAAAGTTCAATCGAACCTGACTCTGACCAGCCCTATTGGTGGTGTGCTTCAAGAGCTGAGTGTGCGTGAAGGTATGACGGTGGCCGCAGGCGAGACGTTGGCTCGTGTTAATGGTTTGAGCAGTGTCTGGCTGGCCGTGGCTGTACCAGAGGCGGAAGCTGGGTCAATCGTAGTAGGGCAAGCAGCTGAAGCGCGTTTATCCGCATTCCCTGGAGTTGTGCTCAAGGGCGTCGTCAGTGCGATTCTTCCGGAAACCAGTTCGGACAGTCGCACACTTCGCGTTCGAGTTGAGTTACCCAATCCAGATGGCCGACTCAGACCAGGTTTGACCGCACAGGTAAGCCTCAATCGTTCAACGGAGCAAAGTGTTCTGTGGGTGCCGAGCGAGGCCGTCATTCGTACCGGTCGACGTGCGTTGGTCATGCTCTCTGAAGACGCTGGTCGATATCGCCCGGTGGAGGTGCAGCTAGGCCAGGATAACGATGGCAAGACGGCGATATTGAAAGGCTTGGAAGAGGGGCAGAAAGTGGTGACCTCTGGCCAGTTCCTGCTCGACTCGGAGGCCAGTCTCAAGGGCGTTGTCGCAAGCTCATTGGACGTTTCGCCATCTACTATGCCCGTTGGCGCTTTGCATGAGGCCGATGGTCAGATCGTTGAGATCAACGACAAAGAAGTCACGCTCGCCCACGGTCCCTTCAAGACATTGGGTATGCCAGGCATGACGATGACTTTCCCTCTCGCCACTCCTGCTCTGATGAAGGGCCTAAAAACGGGCGACAAGGTTCGGATCGCTGTTAGCCAGACGGACGATGGTCTGCGTGTTGAACGTCTGGAACGCTCTGGGGGCCAGCCATGATTGCGGCCCTTATTCGCTGGTCGGTGGCCAACCGCTTTCTTGTGTTGCTGGCGACGCTGTTCGTCACGGCATGGGGGATCTGGGCGGTTCAAAGTACGCCCATCGATGCATTGCCAGACCTGTCGGATGTTCAGGTAATTATCCGTACACCTTACCCAGGCCAAGCCCCACAGATCGTCGAAAACCAGGTGACCTATCCACTGGCAACCACCATGCTCTCGGTACCTGGGGCCAAGACTGTGCGCGGTTACTCCTTCTTTGGCGACAGCTTCGTTTATGTGCTGTTCGAAGACGGAACTGACTTGTACTGGGCCCGCTCGCGGGTGTTGGAATACCTGAGCCAGATACAAAGCCGCCTACCAGCCAGTGCTAAGCCAGCCTTAGGACCTGATGCCACTGGCGTTGGCTGGATTTTCCAGTACGCGTTGGTTGATCGCAGCGGTGGGCACGATCTGGCGCAACTGCGAGCCCTACAGGACTGGTTTCTCAAATTCGAGCTCAAGACGCTGCCGAACGTTGCGGAAGTTGCCACCGTAGGTGGCATGGTCAAACAGTATCAGGTCCAGCTCGATCCGCTAAAGTTGGCGAACTTGGGTATCACGCAGTCTGAGGTGACCGAGGCGATCGGCAAAGCCAATCAGGAAACCGGTGGAGCCGTGCTGGAAATGGCGGAGACAGAGTTCATCGTACGAGCTTCCGGCTACCTAAAGACGCTCAATGACTTTCGCGCCATCCCGCTCAAACTGGGCGCGGGCAGTGTGCCGGTCACGTTGGGCGATGTTGCCACGATTCAGTTAGGGCCTGAGATGCGTCGAGGCATTACCGAACTCGACGGTGAAGGTGAGACCGTCGGCGGCGTGGTGATTCTGCGCAGCGGGAAGAATGCTCGTGAAACCATTGCGGCGGTCAAAACCAAACTCGACGAGCTGAAAAGCAGTCTGCCGGCGGGGGTTGAAATCGTCACCACCTACGACCGCAGCAAGTTGATTGATCGTGCCGTGGAAAACCTCAGCCACAAGCTGATCGAAGAGTTCATCGTCGTCGCGTTGGTCTGCGGAATCTTTCTCTGGCACCTGCGTTCATCTCTGGTGGCAATCATTTCCCTGCCGGTTGGGGTGCTGATCGCCTTCATCGTGATGCGCTATCAGGGTATCAACGCCAACATCATGTCCCTTGGCGGGATTGCCATCGCCATCGGCGCTATGGTCGACGCTGCCGTGGTGATGATTGAAAATGCCCACAAGAAGGTCGAGGCTTGGCACGTGGCCAATCCTGGGGAGGAACTGAAAGGTGAACGTCATTGGCACGTGATGACTGAAGCGGCTGCCGAGGTAGGACCTGCATTGTTCTTCTGTCTGCTGATCATCACCCTGTCGTTCATTCCGGTGTTCACGCTGGAGGCTCAGGAAGGACGTCTATTCGGTCCATTGGCGTTCACCAAAACCTACGCTATGGCCGCAGCGGCTGGACTGTCGGTAACTCTCGTACCGGTGTTGATGGGGTATTGGATTCGTGGACGAATTCCCAATGAGCAGCAGAATCCGCTAAATCGCTGGTTGATCCGGATCTACGAACCCGCTCTGGACGCCGTATTACATCGACCTAAAATAACGCTGCTGGTTGCGTTGCTAGTCTTTGTCAGCGCGTTGTGGCCGATCTCTCGTCTGGGTGGTGAGTTTCTTCCCCCGCTGGACGAAGGGGACCTGCTCTATATGCCATCAGCTCTGCCTGGATTATCGGCGCAGAAGGCCGCGCAACTGCTTCAACAGACTGACCGTCTGATAAAGACAGTTCCAGAGGTCGAACACGTTTTCGGCAAAGCCGGCCGCGCTGAAACCGCGACTGACCCAGCACCTTTGGAAATGTTCGAAACCACCATCCAATTCAAACCACACGAACAGTGGCGCCCAGGCATGACCCAGGAAAAGCTCGTTGAGGAGCTAGACCAAGCGGTGCGTGTCCCAGGATTGACCAACATCTGGATACCGCCGATTCGTAACCGCATCGACATGCTGGCCACTGGCATAAAAAGCCCTATTGGTGTGAAGGTTGCCGGTACCAACCTGACGGAGATCGATGCCGTCACCCAAGCCATCGAACGTGTTGCCAAGGATGTCTCAGGTGTGAGTTCAGCGTTGGCCGAACGACTGACCGGTGGCCGCTATATTGATGTGGATATCGATCGTAAAGCTGCGGCCCGCTATGGGTTAAATATTGCCGATGTGCAATCGATCGTGGCCGGCGCAATCGGCGGTGAAAACGTCGGGGAGACGATTGAAGGGTTGGCTCGTTTCCCAATTAACGTACGTTACCCTCGTGAGTGGCGGGATTCACTCGGCGCTCTGGAGCAGTTACCTATCTATACCCCTCTAGGCAGCCAGATCACTCTTGGCACCGTTGCGAAGATCAAGGTCAGCGATGGTCCGCCGATGCTTAAGAGTGAGAACGCCCGACCTTCAGGCTGGGTGTATATCGACGTGCGGGGACGGGATATTGCTTCGGTAGTCGCCGATCTACGACGGGTCGTCAGCGAGCAGGTTAAGTTGCAGCCTGGTATGAGCCTGAGCTACGCAGGACAGTTCGAATTTCTCGAAAGGGCCAACGCACGACTCAAGCTGGTGGTGCCTGCCACGCTGTTGATCATCTTCGTGCTGCTTTATTTAACCTTTGCTCGCTTCGATGAGGCCTTGCTGATCATGGCCACTCTGCCATTCGCACTGACTGGTGGGGTATGGTTTCTCTATCTATTGGGATTCAACCTGTCGGTCGCCACTGGTGTCGGCTTTATCGCTTTGGCCGGTGTTTCTGCCGAATTTGGCGTAATTATGCTGCTTTATCTGAAGAACGCCTGGGCTGAGCGTGAAGACCTCGGCGATAGGACCGAGCACGGGCTGATGGCCGCGATTCGTGAAGGCGCTGTCCAGCGCGTTCGGCCCAAAGCCATGACTGTGGCTGTCATCATTGCTGGCTTGTTACCCATTTTGCTGGGCAGCGGGACCGGCAGCGAGGTGATGAGCCGAATTGCGGCACCCATGGTTGGAGGCATGATTACCGCGCCCTTGCTGTCGCTGTTTGTCATTCCGGCAGCCTATCGACTGATGCGTCGCCGGCACCTCTCAGTTGAGCCCATCAATCCTCAAGAAAAAGTCGTATGAAACTGACCCTGATTGCAGTTGCAAACACCGTATTTGCGCTGTCTCTTTCGGCCCACGCGTAGGACATGCCGGGCATGAAAATGTATGAATGGAATGCAAGCTCATTTAATGACAATGGCTAAGTGATTTAACGTTCGACTTTTGCAGAGCGTCGCAGCTCTTTTTTTGAGCCAGCCAATCACGAGCTGATAATAACAATACCCCGTCAGCTGGTCCCTCAAGCTTTACGGAGCTGCCAGTCGTGTTGTCTTTAATTATCACAGTAGGAGTTGCCGTAATGCCCGCTTTGAGGGCCTCCTCGACCTGTTGGCCAACATGCCGGGCGATCACTTTGTCGGTAGCTGCACAGGACAATAAGTCCTGGTAAGTAACATCAACGACGTTCAGATGCCCATTGAAACCCTCACCGTTGCTACGGGTCCGGTCAAAAATCTGGTCAATGGCTTGCCAGAAGGCAGGTGCGCCACCAAGCGCCCCCGCACATTCAGCGAGCTTGGCTTCGTGTAATGCGGTCGGACCGTGCACATCCAGTGGCAGATGATGCCACTGCAGGTTTACATCCTTCTGCTGCTGTATCCAGGTTTTCAACGCAGGTGTGTACGTCTTGCAGTAGGGGCACTCCAGATCCGCGAACTCAGTCACAGTCCAGCGTGCTTTGGAAGGACCAAACAACCACGGGCCTGTGTTGTGCGGGGATGGTATCTCACTTCGAGTGAGGGCTAAGCAGGCCATCGATGTGCCTGCCAAAACGCACCCCAGCATCAACCAATATTTGCGAAGGCCTATCATGCCCGAGCCTCTGCTGGCTTCGATGAAAGCAGCGCTTGTTTACGAAGGGCCTCAAGAAGAGCGTTCTCAGCATTCTCGGGTTGTGGGTGCTGTAGCAGCCAATTGGCTAACACCGCGTGAAGTTGGGACTCGATGTCACGACGATCCACCGCACGAACCAAAACCTGTTGCAGTTGCTCTATCAAAACGGGGGCACACACCTCAAGGGTTTGAAGGGCGTCTTCACCCGGTTGTTCAAGCAGCTGGGTCAGACTTTCTATAAGGTTCTGGGTCAGGGAATTCAATGCTCTCATGCTTGGCGCTCCAAGGCCGTGACTTGCTCGGGGAAAGTAATGATGTGAGGTTCGATACCGCGATAGCGGTCAAGCGTTGCAGCAACTTCAATGGCCGCATCCAGCTCGCTGCAGCCTTTGGCTTGCATGATGTCGAAGCGTTGCTTTTTCTCTTCCGGCTCGGTCATGGCCAGGGCCAGATACAAACTCGGTGGTACCGCCCGGAATAACATTTCCATGCTTTTGGACAACACGACGCCCTCGGTGAATTTGCCGCTTTCTTTACGCGCTGACAGCATCATCGACTTCTGTGCAGGAGTCAGTTCACGAAACCGCGCGATCTTCTCCACCTCATCAGGCGGCATGTTTAAGCACATCCACCACTCGATCATGTTGAGCAGGGCTGAGGCCTCTGGCGGCACGTCGTCAACGTTCTGGGTGGCCATCCAGAACCAGGCGCCGAGCTTTCGCCACATTTTGGTAATCTTGACGGAGTAGGGGGATAGGAGTGGGACCTTCAACTGGATGTGGCCTTCGTCGGTGAAGCAGATCAGCGGACGGCCTTTAAACTGGTCACGCTCGGCAATGTTGTTGACCGTGTTGAGCAGGGAAATATAAGCGATGGCCATCTGTGCGCTATAGCCTTCTCGCGCATAGGTGGCAAGGTCGACAATGGTAATGTCCGCTTCTGGCCATGGGGTGCCAGGACGGTTGAACATGTCGCCTTCGGTGCCCATACAGAACATGGACAAGGCTTCCGCCATCTCCAAGAATCGTGAGCTTCGGGCGTCTGGAATACCGGGCTCGAGTCCCATTTCTCGCAGCGCTTCACGGATATCTTCCGGCAGAACGATACGTTGCTCCGTCACGCATTTTTTCGCTGCATTCAGTATGCATTGGCGGATGGCGCTACGGTCGGCACGAGTAAGACGGGCATCCTCTTTTTCTTCACCACCGGTGATCATCAGCCTGGCCGCAATTTCCATCTCGCCCAGGATGTCGCGTTGTTCATCCTCGGTCTGGCTAGTCAGATGTTCGTCCGACGCCTCAAGATCATCAGCTTGGATAATCTTCACGTTTTGGCTGGGTTCGATGAGCTTCACGGCATCAGCGAATGGCGCGAGGCTGACACCCGATCCAGGTGCAAGTCGAACCCGGTTTACCGTCAAACCCAACTTTTTGGCGAAATCACCGAGTAAGCCGAAGCTGTTGCCAGCCTCCACAATGAATAGACGTGGCCGATAGATGGCGATGATTTGGCTAAGGATGTTTGTCGCGCTGGCCGATTTACCTGAACCCGTAGGCCCGAAAATGAACAAATGCGCGTTCATCTGCCGGTCCAGCTTGTTCAGCGGGTCGAAGGTTATCGGCGCTCCCCCACGGTTAAACAGGGTAATACCCGGGTGCCCGGTTCCGGTCGACCTACCCCAGACGGGGGCCAGGTTCGCAATGTGTTGGGCGAACATCAGTTGTGCGTACCACTCCAGTGCTTTGCGCGCATTGGGGTCGAAGTTGCCGGGTAGCCATCTAAGGTAGGAGTTCAGCGGTGCCACTTCATCCCGAGGTTCCACCGGCTCCATGCCCGCACCCAGCAATGCGCTGCTGAGTTGCAAACTGCGTTCGTGCAGCTGGGCATCATCTTTACCCCGCAGGTAAAACGCTACGCTACCTCTGTACAGCTTGTGCTTGCGCCCGAGCAACTGACGGGCGGTGGCGACGTCTTCGCGTGTCAGGATCGAGGCCTGAGTGTCTCCAACTGCCTTGCGTGAAAGCTGTTCCAGATGCCCTTCGAGAATGTCCTGCGGGGTGATCACGAGAGTGATACAGAGAATGGTGTCCTCTGGCATTTTGTCGAACAGTGCGTTGAGCGCATCACCGCCCTTTCGGGTTTCACCGGTTAAGTGCCCGGTCTTGGGAGCATCCCTCAAGCGGTCAAGCATCACCACCTGATGGGGAAGGCCGTCGAAATACCACAGACCTTTCTCTATATCTGACAGTGGTTCGCGATAAAACAGGTTTTGCGAGAAGTCAGTGCCGCTGGCGAGCGGCAGCTCGCCCTCTGCAGCACCAGGTGCTTGCTTGCACACCAATTCGTAGAAGCGGCGAATATCTGCATCGGCAGGGCCAAGATGATCGGGACGTGGATTGAACCAATGAATCAGCCAATGGCGAATGGCGTGGCCATCCATGCGATGGGTTTTAATGCCGGCGTTCGCCAAGCCGCCCACCAAGCGATCGCAGATGATTTTCAGGTAAGGACCTGGTGCCTGGCCTCGCACATCCGCTTGCGCGCCTTGGGTACGGCGGTAGACAACAACACGGACGCGGCGCTGTTGGCCCCTCCAGGGCAGTTGGCTGACCTTGGTGTCTTCAAACAGCCCGCCTGGTTTGGAGATGGATTCCAGGTGTTGCTTCATCAGCTTCAAATAAAGCTCGGTGAATGCACTGCCTTGTGCGCGTGGTTGAACGTAGTCATGCAGTTGCTGAAGGTAATCGTCCCAGCTGGTTTCGTCCTGGGCATAGAGCTGAACCACCCAGGGTGAGGTTTCAAGCTCGTCGAAGGAGTCCTGGAGGGCGTTTTCCAGGGCGTCGCGGGCCTTGCGTAACCATTCGGGATCCCGACCTTCAGTACCAATCGGTGTCAGCTCAAAAAAGGCAGCACGAGACACGCCGTCTTCCAATAGCATGGCTTTTTCTGCAGGCAGGTAATCTACCCACGGCAGTAGGTCTACGAAGGAGGGGTTGACGTGGTATAGACGGTCAGCATCAGCGGTTGTGGCTGGCTTTTTCTTTGGGTTACGCCAATCGCTCGGCGAGGGAATACCCATGGCAGCAAGGCGTTCGTAGTAACGCTCTGTAGCAGCCTCAAACGTCTCGGTTGCTGGTCCCTGCACATCGTCAGATAACGGCGAACCTGGTGTTACGCCAGGTTCCACACGCTCTGTCGCCCGTCGCGTTTTGAATCGTTCAAAAAAACCCATCAATATGCCTCCGTGCGTTCGCCAGGCATGGCGTATTGCACCCGCTGATACAGCGGAAACACCGTGGTGTAGCCTGGGATCGGTGCCGGGTCTGAACCCGCTAAATGAGGAAAGACGTACATCACCAGGTCGGGATTGGGTAGGCGTTTAAATTGGCTGTAGATCTCGTTTTGTGCGGTACGTGTGAACATGGTGTTGTCTGTTTCCCTCGTCTCCAGAGGCCGACGAAGATCTTGGCGTGCATCGAGCAATTGGCGGCTGCTCGAGCTGCTTGAGCCGCTGGAGCCTTGATCCCAAACGTCCATCATTGTGCGGTCCCCATGGGGGAGCAATTCGTCTTTGTTGGTGGAACAGGCCGAGGCGAGTAGGGCGATGGCCAGGTATGCACCTAGTTTTAAGCCATGATTAGTCAAGCGCAGTCGAAACATGACGGGCTCCTGAGCGATAGTTGACCTTGCGGCCATTGAGTTCGTAATCGATGGTCAGTTGCTGGTCCAGGTGCACAGCTATCTTTGCCCCGGGTTGTACATACACCGCTGCGAAGGCTTGCCCGTAGAGTTTGTTGACCCAGCTGGAGACGTCATTGACGCCCTGGCCAATAATTTTGCCCATGGCTTCACTGCCCGAGCCGCCGACAGAACCGATGGTCCCGGACTGAGGGTTTATAAAAGAGCCGCTGTTTCCATCTGACTTGATGAGGGAGGCAGCACCTGCGCCGGCGGCGGTAATCAGTACCTGCGAGCCAATGTATTGCGAGGCGTTGCTTTTGCGGTCGCCACTGATACAAGGAATGCCATAGGCATCGCTTATCCAGCCCAGGCCACCCTGAATGGTGGTTTGGTTGCCATTGTTCTGATTGTTACTATTTTGACTGCTATTCGTTTCTTCCTGAGGTTGTGGCAGCGTGCGCACAGTGCCGTCATTGAAGACGAACGTCAGGCTTTTGATCTGACCGCGTACGCAAGACAGGGTCCAATCGCCGGAAGCCGTTCCGCTGGCCACCGCGCCGGCGACGTCGGGCAAGTCGATGCCGTTGGCCGTGAGATTGTCCGGCCCGATCAATACCTTGAACGGGTAGGGGTCGTTGACAGTGCCGTCAATGGGCACCCGGCCGATCAGCGCGGACATGGCCACCGAACCCATCAATGTCGAGTTCTGCGGCAAGGTGTAGACCTTGCGCACCTGTTTGCGGGCCTCCTGTGGCGAGATTTCATTCGCAACACTTTGAGCGCCCGTGCGCAGTGCATTTTGTCCTCGGTCCACGGACTCGCCAAAAGAGGTCGGGAAGTTGAAGCCGCTTGCCGTTTGATTTGTCCCTGCAGCGATGGGCTTGCCGTTGACATCGACCGGCGTTGCGTCCTGCGGCTCTATCCAAACAACGTCCGCGCCAGGTCCGCCTTTGAAGCCTTGACCGTCACCTGGCTGAACGCCGAAGCCGATCGGCAAATCAGATCCAGACTCATTGCCACTGCCCGATTTGCTGCTCAGGGTATTGTACTGCTGCTGCAGTGTGTCCAAGAGGGTTTGGCTCTGTTGTTGCGCCTCCTGCTTCATCGTTTGCTGAACGTTCTGCAGTTTGTTATCGACGTTGAGGTCGATGTTCTGCAGGCGTTTTTGCAGCTCGATGTTCTGTTGCTTTAGTTCGTCATTGTTCTTCAAAGCATTGGAGACTTGGTCCTTGAGTTGTCTGCTTTCCACGACAATGGTGCGCAATGTGTCGCTGGGTGTATCTCCGTCAACCCCAAGCTTTTTAGCCTCCTTCGTACTAAGTACAACCGTTTCCGGCGCATGAACCTGTTGGTCGGCACTTTCGCGATTGAATAATTTGACCACTACGTATATCGCCAGGATCGCGAACGGTATGACCAGGTATTTAACAAGTGGATTACTCTTCACGACGGCCTCCCTTCGGATCGATCTGGCTGATGGCGGCCGGCAATAACGATTCGGCTAGACCATGACCACGGGTCACCAAGTAGACCGTCGAGGTGTCGCTGGAATCACCTTTGGCGCCAAGGTAGGGATGCTGAAAAGTCGCGGTGACAAAGTCACCCATCAGGTCACGCGGATCCAATGTGAGGTTTTGGGCGCTTGTGTTACGTAGCTTCACCGCCGTGACCCAATACTCGTCTAACCGCCACGACCCCAACGCAGAGGCTTCGACCGGCAATATCGGCATTAGGGTGGTGAGGTCCAAACCGCGCTTCAGATTGATCTGAGCAATCCCCTCCACGGGCTCAACGGTGCGTAGGGGCGCGTAAAGCATCTGTGCGGCATAGCGCGTCATGACCACCGGAAGAGGGGTCTCACGACGCGGTTTCGGCGCGTCCTCATCCTCCTCGGCTTGAGCGCTGGCTTGGGCCGTGGAAGAAGTTGAATGGTTGCTTGTAGGTTTGGCGTTGACTTGGCCGTAACGCGGGGCGGGACTGTCCCCGGCTACAATTTTAGCCGGCTCGGATGCGACCTGATTTGGTTTCCCTACCGTTGCGATGATATCCACGAGCATGATCTCACCGGAGTTCATGTTCTGCAGCTGTAAGCGAGTCGGTTCAATCGGCTCTTTCGCCAACAGGTAGAGGGCACCACCGGTGCTCTGCACGCGCAGTTTGTCGACGAGGTTACGAGGCAGACCCACCCGTACGTTTTGGTCCACAAAGACAATACGCTCCTGACCCACGATCAAGGGCAGTGCTATAGGGATACGATCCCAGCGCAGGATTTCGACGGCGTTGGCCAACCCGCAGAAGTGAAGGGCTACGAGCCCGATGATCAGTAGGCGGCGTGTCATCATTTGCCTCCTGCTCTGGTCGTTTCTGCGGAGACTTCGATGCGTTGTGGATTACTGCTATAACAGTCCCAGGCCAAGCCGAATGGGTTTTTTTCGGGATCGACGTCGAATCGGATAATTCTTAACGGATAGCGAGCAAATGCCCGCTTTACGCGCTCCCCGCCGTAGTGCTCGTCAGCGGTGATGTCCAGGTTGACGGTCCAGTCATTGATGCTGTGCTGTTCAATATGTTGCTCAGACTTATCGTCGATGCCTCTGCCTGGAATTTCAAATACACCCCGCTCACGTTTGCGCAGTTCCCCGCTATTGCGGCGTAGCTCGAAATCTTTCTGCAAGTAGGCTTTGCAGCTGGGAGTCAGGTAGCTTTCCAAGCGGGTAATGTTGTCCTCGTAGTCGGTTTCACCGTCAACGGGCCAACGGTTCATCTGCTGAAAAATGTACAGACCGAAGGCGTATACCGACTCCGGTGGAATATCCCACCACTTACGGGTGCTACCTGAACGTAGATCTGGAGGTACATGAACAGTTAGGTCACGCGGTGCGCTCTGCCAGCCATAAGCCATGTACAGACCCAGGGCAATGAGAAAACCAATGACCATGCGCAGGCTGTTAATGTGGGCCAGTTGGGCGTCTACTTTTTTACGGTAAGTCATTGAACCTCCGTTCGATGACAGGTCCACGCACCTGTACGAGTAATCAGCAGGGCTTTATTCCAGGTAGGAAAGAACCGCGCGATGTTCAATTGCATCTGGCGGTATAGCCATGTATCAGGTCGGCCGCGTTTCCACCGACGCAAGAAACGACTGGCAAGAAACAGCCCTAGGACAGCACAGAGCATGGCGGCGCCGATGATAAGTGCCCAAATCTGGGTCAATATCGCGGCCGGAATACCGATAACCAGCCCTGCGCCGGTGCTCAACGCCAAGGTGGCCCACATTTCGTCAGCGGTAAGGCCGCCCATGATGACTGGCTGATTGTTCAATCGCACAGGGAGGAAAATCAGGGTCCCATCGTCTGAGAGTTCTGTCATGGCCACGGCTCTTTTAAAGAATATTTGAAGCCTTGGTGACCAGAAAAATGGCGACACCGAGGATGGCGACGCCAACGGCGGCTGTCGCCCCCAGATCTCCCCATTTTTTCTTGCCAAGTTGAATTTCGTGGTAGGTGCCGAAGGCATGCCAAGCAACGCCACTGAAAATGACTGCGCAGATGATGAGGCCAAGCAAAGTAAAACCGTCAAAGGCGTAGTTCTGCATGGTTTGCATCAGGTTAGAGCCTTCCCCCCGGGTAGGAGGCTGAGACTGCGGAAGAGCCGCCATGGCCAGTTGGGGGAGAGCAAGCAACCCGATCAGCATGCGGCCCGGTTTTAAGAATGAAGTCATGGTGTATCTCCCATAGGGTCAACTAAGAACAAATGTGGTGAGGATCATGCAAAGCAGTAGGATGCGGACGAGCGAGGTCGAGGCAATCGTTCGATCAAGGTTGCCAGTGGCCCATCCTCGGTAGCAGCTCCAGATAGCCCAGGCGCCCCACATAAAGATGATGGCTACAGCGACGCCGACGAAAAACAGGTAGCTCGTCGAGGCAGGAAATCCTCCTGCCGCTTGAAACGCAGCAGCCTGAGCGCCGCTCATGCTCATGGCTTGCGTCCTTCGGTCGTGTATTGGCCTGACAGCTCAACAGGATCACGAGGCTGGGCTCGGGTTGGGGTTAGATAGCCCTCCAACCCATGACGAATTCGAGCGATATCACCTGCTAGACGCTGGTAATCGAAGAAGTAACGCTTGCCAGGTTCGTCGGCCACTTGAGCGCTACGACGTGCGGTGTCCTCTAAGGCATTCAACTGGCGGATCATCACGTCCAGGTTGGCCTGTTCGGAGGCTGAAGCAGCGGTCGCATGAGAGACAGGCAGGCCGCATCCAAAAAGTGCGATGAGGCCTGGCAAGGCAAGTCGGCAAGTGAGTGCAGTGAGACGCGGGTACTGGATCACGGCTGGGCTCTAGTCATTCCTGATGCCGTCAGCTTGCCGTGATCAAGCTATGGTCGCCGCAAGAAAACCATATTCAGGACTGTAAGGATTTCTTCTGACGGTACTGACACCATCAATCACAGTGGATAGGGCGTTTGAAGAACAGCAGATACCCGATGGGCAAGGCGAATCCGTAAGCCCAGCCTTGGGCGTTTTGATTGCCAACCTTGACTTCTCCTTTGACCACGGGCTGCACGCTGACCAGCTCCCAGCCTTCGCTGCCTAATTGAGCAAGGCGGTTTTGACGTTCAGAATCTTCCAGAAAACCCTGGGTGTCGGGTTCAGTGGTGGGCTCTTCGGACTTGAACATGAAGAGCTTTTTGGTTCTGACAACGTACTGAAAGGGAGAGAACTCAGTGTGGTATTCAAATTTCTGACGGCCCATGGCGACGTCCTCAATGTGCAGAGCTACCAGGGTTTCAATAATAAGCGCGTGCCAGCAATCTGAAATAGTTTGTTGCTAAGCGCGTGATTTCTGAGGTTGGAGTGCAGAGGTCCGAGCATCGACATAGCGCTGCATGATAGAAAGCACCATTGAGTTCAACGCTAGGATCTTCATCCCTCGCGTCACCGCCACGTACAGCAAATTCAACTCGTCATCTTTACGACCTTGATCGATATCGGGTGAAAGCGGATCAGCGCTAAAGTCGTCATACAGGCTGACAAAGTCCCACTCCAGCCCCTTGGCCTTGTGCCCAGTCGTGAGTGTCACGGTGGCGTCGAGCTCGTTATCTACAGAGCGGGAACGTAGGGTTTGGATCCGCTGGGGCAGGTCCGGATAGGCTGTAATGATCTTGATCGATCGCAACATCTCCGTATCCTGGCTTACCTCGGCTATTTCCACGTACTGTGAAAAGTCCCGGTAATCTCTCAACAGCCTGCGGTTCTGCACCTCATGGTTACGGTTGCGGCTGAATAGGTATAAATCTTCCAGATCGCGTAGCGAGTAGCTGTCGATACCGCCGACCCAGAAAATCTTGGGGTTGCTTGCGACCAGCTGCAGGGCGTTCTCGATGACGCCGGTCACGGTACGATGGATAAACGTGCGATGCGGTAGCTCTTCAGGCAGAGCCCGTTTAACCAGGGTATTGCAACCTAACCCCTGCAGCTTTCGTGTCTCACCCTTGTAAAAAAGAATGATGTTGGCCACATGCGCGACGGCAGGGCCGAAGCGAAAGCTTTGGGTCAGGTAGTGACGTTCGGCGTCGGCCATCCAGTCGCTGTTGAGCGCATCTTCTGCGCCGCGGAAGCGATAGATCTGCTGGTGGGGATCGCCGACTGCCACCTTGCGGACCCGTTGTATTTTTACTATGTCGGCAATAACTGGGTTCACGTCTTGACCTTCGTCGAGCAGAATGGCGTTAAATCGTTCGCTCAGGTCGGGCTTGCTTAGCTGATACAGCTTCAAGTAAGCGTCATGGGTGATCGACATTGCTGTGTCCTGCAGATCGATCATCCGGTTCCAGATGGTTTTAGCCACGTTTAAAGCATTGTTCAGGAAACGTTCCTGGGCACTTGTGAGCATTCGTTGCCCCTGGAATCTGGGAAAATGCACACGGCCCAACTCGTCATCGGCGCTGGCCATGAAGTTGTTAAGCGTGCTGAGGACATCCCGCACGAGCTCCCAGTCCTGGGTGTTGATGGCCCTTGCGATGTCCGTCAGGCGTAAGTTATTGGTCTGCTTGGTGGCGTACTGACTGCCATAGACTGCATATGCGAGGCCATGCGCCGTCTTACACACCACGTTTCTGCGTGGAAAGCGGCCCCTGGCAGCGAGCTCGACGGATTTGTTGTAGCAGAGGTAGAGCATTTTCACCGAGGCGTGTTGTGTGGCGTAGCCCACCAGTGTGGTGGTTTTGCCGGTACCGGCAAAAGCCTGAACCAGTAGCTTGTCAGCCGTGGAATGGATGATGGGCTGCTGTTCTTGTGTCCACTGCATGGGCAGCTCCTAAAGGTATTTTTTGAAGCTTGAAACGGTGATGTAAACGGACACACCCAACAGCACGGCGCAGGGCAACAGAATCAAAAGGGGGCTGATGCTGATGGGGATGGCCAGGTAGACCGTCCAGGGCACGATGGTCAGCGGAATGATCGTCCCCCGGGCTTTGTGATACAGGTAACTTGACTCGCGGCCGGAGCCGAATTTTCGTAGATCACGCCGCACCAGGCCATCGACCAAGCCAGTGAACGCCGCCAGTGCGAACAGCGGAATCGTCAACGTCAGAATGACCATTCGCACACAGAAGGTCAGGACTGTGTATAACGCGGCTAAGCCATAGTCCTGGAATTTGATCATCGCCCGACCGAGTTCGTAGCGAAGGTTCAAGGTTCCCGTTTGTTGTGGTGATGTTGAGCGAGCGTACTGTGTCAGTGCATTTATATTGTCCTGCATGCCGGTTTTCACCATCAGCCAGTCATAGACCGTTTGTGCCAGCCAGGTTGCCGTACGCCCCGGTTCTTTGATGACAACGCTGTGCAGCAGATCCTGGGACAGCCAGCCCAGTTCATGTTGGAACATCTGCTGAGCATGTTTCCAGCCGGCATCCGGCCAGAACGTGTACATGCAAAGCCATTCAACGACGATGGCGCCGAGCAAGGAGCCGAACATCACCCCCAAGAAATGAAAAGGGGTAGAGAACAGCATGCCCAGGAAGTTTTTTTGACCTTCCTGCTGTTGCTGGGCTTTTTCCGCGATATCGGCCATGGCTCTGTTCCTTCAAGCCTATGCGGCTTTTCCGTTATTGGCCATCTGGCGGAAGTCGTCTACCAAGTCATCAGGAAGCGACTCACTTAGTGCGTCATATCCCGGTGCTTGCCACCAGTCGCTGCTGGTTCCGGATCCTTTACGCATGCCCTCAACCAAGGCCTGAAGATCCTTGGGCATCACTTCATCGGGATCGCTTGCCGGCAACGGCATACGAATCTTCCACAAATTCCCGCCCTCTATCAGGGCAAAGCATTGCCCCTTGGGTAGGGCAACCACATGCGCCGGTTCGATCATCGGTACGCTGACACTTTGGATCTGATCGTGAGTGTTAGAGGTGAAAGCGGTGTTGCCGTTAATAGCGTCGTTTGCACTGCTTGCTGGTGTACTGGTAAACACCTGGACCTTTGGCAACTGGTTGGTCAGCAGCTCGGCGGTTGCAGTCTCACGTACACGTAACATGAACAGGTTGTTGAAGTTACCGATGACTTGGCCAGCTTTAGCCCGGTTACCGATTTTTGCCTCAATATCGCTCATGGTTTGGGTATAGGCCGTGACCTGCATGCCGGCACCACCGCCTTTGTTGATCATCGGTATGAATTCATCGCCCATCAGTTCGTTGAATTCGTCCGCATGTACGTTAATTGCTACCTTGCCGCCGGTGGCCCCGGGCAAGCCATCATCGATGCCAAACTTATAGATGTGACCCGCAACTGACACCAGGTCGCTGAACATCGAGTTGCCCACCGCTGCAGCTACCTCTGTATCAGATAAAGCGTCCAGGCCGACATAGACCACTGCCCGTTTGCGGATGATCTGCATCCAGTCAAAGATTGGTCGTGGGTCCTCAAGATCCATGTAGTCGGGAGATAGCAGCTCTGCAATCCGGCCTGTGGTCAGTTTTTCCAGCAATGGCAGAAGGCTGGCCACGATCTTGTCGAAATAGGTTTTGTCATAGCGTACGGCTGATCGCAGACCCTCCATCACTGGGTCGGAGATGCGTTGCTGAGTGAGGTACATGTCCAGGGCCACCACGCGTAGCGGTCGATCCTTCATGGCGAAACTGAGGTTCTTACGATCGATCTTTCCTTCCAGCTCAACGATGGTTTGCCAGGCTTTGGGATCATTTTCAGCAAAGTGCTTCTGCGCATACTCAATAAACAGCGCGTCAATGTTTGTCACATGCTTGAGGATCTGTTCATAGTCCGGCCGACGTCCCAGTGCCACGAGGGCGCGCGCGATGATGTTGACGAAACGCCAGGCGAATTCCCGGAATGCCGCGGAATTGCCTTCCCCCGAAAGTTGGCCGGCAATGCGGGTGGCAACCTCCGAGATCCGACCAAACCGGCCGACGGCGTTGTAGCGAGCGGAGTGATCGGGCCAGCCTAGGTGGAACACGTAGAATTCCTCCAGTCGGTTTGCGCGCTTGCATTCGATGTACATGCGCTTCAGGAGGTCTGCGTCGCCTTTAGGATCGAAGACAATCACCACTTCGCGGTCCAGGTCCATTTCTACATTGCGCTGGCTTCGATGAACGGGTTGCACGCGGCGCCCCATATGAACGCGGCGCCGGGGGCTACGGCGGGTACGCCTGATGTCTTGGGTGATAAACAACTCTGCCAAGCGGGTTTTTCCAACACGAGTAGTCCCCAATACAAGGGAGTGTCCAACCCGCTCACCCAGTGGCAGGCTGACATCCGCTTCGTTCGGCTCTATACCGTGTAAGCGCGGTAGCCCCCCGACTGGAGGAAGTGGACGCGCCGGGTTAAATGGCACATCCCACGAGGTAGCCTTTGACAGCAATTTGAGTGGAAAGGGTGCGAACTCCAGACGCTCCTCAATTCTGCGAGCAAAGGTATAGATAGACGTGGGCTCGACATACTCGGCGTACTTTGGGAGGTAAGTCTCCATCAACCGCTGAGTATGTTTTTGGGTCCAGCGAAAGCCTTTACCGATGAATAGCCGCTCATTGCTGACCGGCATGTCTTTGCTGGTCATGGTGTAGTGGGGTAGGCGCCGAATATTGCGCCGGTAACGCAGCACTACCAACGCTTGTTTGAGGCGGACGAACCCTAGACCCAGAAAGCCTGTACCGGCAACCATGCCGAATAAAGGCGTCAGAGCAACCGCCCAGGGCGCGAAAATACAGAGCAACGCCGCAGCGGCACATACGCAAACTGTGTACAGCTCAACAGCAGGGCGTAGTAACGACTCAATGGTGTAGGAGGTGGTCATGGATCACTTCCTATGAGTGAAAGGGGACAATGGCCCCACTGTTTCGAAATGGAAAACGACTGGCTTGCCTGTCTCAGCGATCAGCCCATAGGACTTGGCCAGGCGGTATATGGGGTGGTAGCTGTTAAGGGAGTTGACGTGTCCAGCAATGCGCTCTCGCCAGACTTCTAGTGGCATCGCTGCCTTGCTCAAATTACACGGCACGCACGCGGGCATCATGTTGCTGATGGCGTGGTTCTCTGGCCGCCCCAAAATGATGGCACCGGAGTACTTGCCGTCCACCCTCTCTGGTTCTCGCCATACTGCTTCCATGTGGTCCGCATGCCACCGGTCACCCAACAGCACACCGCAGTATGCGCAATGGCCCGCGAATTTAGCGTGAAGCTCGCAGCGTTGCTTCTTGGTCAGCTTCATGGGGCCGGGATCCTCCTTTCATGCGTGATGATGAATTGGCCAACTCTTGCCTCGCTTGCTCAACTGCCTCGGGCAGTCGTTCTTTTAGCCGCTGACATAGCTCCACCTCGTCACCAGGTACGCGGGCGATGACGGTGCCGCCATAGAGCTTGGCGACATAGGTGACCTGTTCAAAAAGCAGTTGGCCTGCTCGTGGGTCATCTGGTTGCTTGATGACCAAGGTGATGTGCGTAAGAGAGGCCATACCCTGGTTACTGCTGGATCGTTGTGGCAGTGATCAACAGCGGGTAATGCTGGACTCCCAAGCGCTGTGCCAGATCATTTGATGGAGCCGGGACCAACTGTAGATTTCCTGCCCATCGTTGGATTTCGGCAAACCGCTCGGCGCTGGCCACGTTAACCACAAGGCCCACTGCCTGCAGTTGCTGTAACTGATCGCGGCGCTGTGATAACCACTTTCTGGAGCTTTCATCGTCGCCTACAAGAAACAATGGTTGCAGGCCAGGTGCATTGATTACCCGGCCCTGTACCTGCCCGGGTGTCAGTTGGTCAGAGCGCACTGGAAACGAGCCTTGCCCACGCACACCAATATTCTCTGACTGTGCTGACTGCTCAGTAGGTTCTGGAGCCAAGTACTGGTAGTAGGGCAGAGCGGAAACACCCCCTCGGTCTTCAACAACAATCAGCGAGGTGGCATGCACTGCCATGGGGGAGGCCAAAGACAGCAAAACAGGCAGATGCAGCAATCTATTCATGGATTATTCGCCATCAGGTTGATACCGGTGACCCGGCTGAGGTGTTTGGCAAAAGCTCGTCGGTATCGGGCAGCGGGTTCGCCTCCGGCAGGGCGGTGGTACCGACCAGCAGCGGTGATCCAGTCGCCTCCTTTGGCTTTTTGCTCAGCCAGGATCTGGGCCGTAACCGAGAGGTTTTTGTACGGATCCAGCCCTTCGCAGGGATAGCTATAACGGTGGCCGTTGGCACCGATGTTGGTTTGTCCAAGCCCGACGTCGACTCTATTTGGGCCTGCGGTCTGAAGGGCGATCATCAACGCTCTGCAAGCATCGCTGCGTGTCGCAAAGCGATATCCGGCGCCGGCGACATTCAACGTCCAGGGCCAGGGGACGATCTGGCCGCGAAGTCGGGTGCCACTCTCTTGCAGTGCAACGGAGTACAGCACCTCGGACGGAACGCCGGCAGGCAGGGCAATCAACTGATAGGCCGGTGGCGGAACCTCGGCACCGTTAGCAAATGCCGCGGTGAGCAGTAGCCCCCCCGTTAAAGCCGCGCGAATTACAGACGCTGCCATTGTCCATTCACCTCGCGTACCACGGCCGGCAGCTCACCGCCGAGTCCAAGGCCAAGCCATCGACCGGCATCGTGATTCAATGTGATCTGTCGGCTTCTCACGCTGGCCGGTTCGACTCCAGCCAAGATGGCCCAGCGGCGAATTATTTCGTCATCACCTTGACTACCAACGAAGTACAGATCAAAGGACTGTTTCTGGTTTTGTAAGTCTTTGACGCGGTCAATACATGCGTTGCAACTGTCTTGAACAAAAACGGCTAGTCGTCCAGTGCCTTTCACAGCAGTTAACGCTCCCGAGCCAGGAGCAGATGCAGGGTTGGACGATAGTTGGATGACTTTTTCATTGGGGTAAAGACGTGCGAAGGCTTGGTCATAGGCCCTTTGGTACGCCAGTTCCTTATCGATACGCTGTCGCTCGGCTCGCACCTGCAGCTCTGCATAGCGTCGCCGCTCCTCCTCCGACTTCGCTTCGATGCCAAGTGCTGTCAGAGGATCCAGGCCTGGCGAATAGATTCCGCGAGGACCCTCCATCACAGTTTGAAAACGGGACCATTCTTGGGGGGTCAATCCCCACTCGCGGGCGAGTTCTGTCTGACTTGCTCCTTGAGAAGAGTTGTGAACTTCACTGTTCTGAGTGTTCGAGATCGACGTTGATTGCCCCGAAGCCGCATGACAGCCGTATGCAAACGCGAAGGTGGCCAAGCCTGCAATGAAACCCAAAATGTTCCTGGGCTTCATTGTTTTCGAGGAAGTGGTAGGGGAGTGCATAAAGGAGGTCCTATTGCGCGACGGTTACGGTTTGAGGTGTTCCGGCCACGTCAAAGCGTGCGGATCTTCCGTCCAGCGCGTTGAGTCGCCAGGCGGTGCCCGCCACAGCGTCACCAGGTCGGATAAGGTAAATTTGATTCAACTGCGTGCTGCCAGGCGGTGCTACGGACAAAAAGCGTTCACCGCCGCGATACTCGATACCGACAACGGTAAAAGGGGGTGTTTGCGGTGTGACAGTGGCGGTAGCGGGCGGTTTTGGCCGCTTTGGTTGGCGGGCAACGGGCTTAGGCTTGGGCTTGAGGGGCACAGCAGTGGTTTGTTTGATGCGTGACTGACTGAGTTCTTGAAGACGGCTATCGAGTGTTTCGACGCTGGCTTTGAGGACTAGCAATTCACCAGCAGACGCAGCATTTTGAGAGATTTCTTGCGCTGACTCCGTCGCTTGCTTTGCATACGCTTGTGCGGCATCAATTCGATTCGATAAAGCCTGCTGCCCGGCTCGGAAGTCCTCGTTGGTCACCAGGTGGTTGCCGGCTACCGTGCCCAGTCGCTCATCGACTTTGCCAAGCCGCGTCAACAACGCATCGAGCGACTCTTTGTCTGCAGTCGCAGCCAAGCTGGTGCGGAGTTGGGAGAGTTGATGATGCTCATAACACAGAATGCCTGCCAATAATGCAAGGCACAGACTGAGTATCGCTGTGGTTCGAGTAGGGCGTGGTAGGTTCATGGGCGTCCTCGCGCAAAAGCGAATACACCCTCTCAAACCAGTCTCTTAGGTGCATCAGGAAATAGGTTTTCCAGGACGCATGGTTTTTGAAGTGTCGAGTTGGCCGCTGGTAAATTGGGATCGTTATAAAAAAATGGCCACCCGAAGGTGGCCGTCAAACTATGAAGCAATGAGCTGCCTTGCAAGTGTCATTTCAACTGAATCACCATCTTGGTTCAGCGAGTCGAGACCAGAATCTGGCACATCTCCCGACGTGCTTTGAATCACGGCGATTTTCTTGGCCATCAACTGCAGGCAAGTAATCTGAGAGCTGCCGGCATAGCCAAAAAAACACCCTCACTGGCTGCTTTTGCCCAATCCGCCATCACCGTCGAAATGCCTGTTGCAAGGTGTTGGGTAAAGCCATATACCGTAGCCCCACTGCGCGGAGTAAAGTCTTAAAAACCCGTGATAATGATCTGCGGAGTCAGAATAAAGTGGGTAACCGTCCGGCCAGGTCATCTACCCAGCTCTGCAAAGCGAAGACATGGTGTGCATTTAAATTAAGTGGACACCAATTCTAGCCTTTCAAGCGGGTATTTCATGCAGCCAACACGCCGTTCCTATTCCAAATCCTTCAAAGCCCAGATCATTCAAGAGTGCGCCCAACCAGGCGCTTCGATTGCCAGCGTCGCGCTCGGCCATAGCCTCAACGCAAACCTCGTCCACAAATGGATTCGGCTGCAAACGCAGAAAATTCCGGCACACCCACCTGCATTTATTCCGTTAGCCATGCCGCTGGCGGGGGCGAACTCCCATCCAGCATCATCGAATATCTGCGTTGAAATACAGCACCCGCGCGCCATCATCAAAGTGGACTGGCCCACTGAAAGTGCTGCCGCCTGCGCGACTTTTCTTCGAGATATTCTGCGATGATTCACATCGACTCCATCTGGCTCGCCACCGAACCGATGGCCATGCGCGCAGGCACCGAAACGGCGCTAGCCAAGGTGATCGCGGTGTTCGGTGCGGCGCAGCCGCACTGCGCTTATCTGTTCGCCAACCGCCGCGCCAATCGCATGAAAGTGCTGGTGCATGACGGCTTCGGAATATGGCTGGCGGCGCGCCGGTTAAACCAAGGCAAGTTCCACTGGCCTGGCATCCGCCATGGTCCTGAGATGGAACTGGATGCCGAGCAACTTCAAACGTTGTTGCTGGGGCTGCCATGGCAACGCGCAGGTTCTGGAGGCTCGATCACACTGCTTTAACGGCAGCCATTAGCCTATCGGTCTATCGTCGCGAAACGCCCGCTCTGGCAAAGTCCGGCGTATGACTTCTTCGCCCAATCTCGACCAACTGTCTCCCAATCAACTGCGCGTCCTCGCAGCGCAGTTGCTCTCGCAAGTCGACACTATGGGCAAGAAAATCAACCGTGATCAAACAGTCATTGAGAAACAGACCCACGAGATCGCCCAGCTCAAGCGTTTGAAGTTTGCCAAGCGCAGCGAGCAGATGAATCCTGAACAGGCCAGCCTGCTAGATGACCTGATCGATACTGATATCGCGGCGATTGAGGCCGAGCTTCAGGCGTTGCAAATAGCACCAGAGGCGACCGAGGAAAAGCTAAGGCCCAAGCGCACGGCATTGCCGGCAGAATTTCCGCGAACGTTGATCCATCACGAACCGGACAACACTCACCGCCCATGCGGCTGCGCCCTGAAGCGCATCGGTGAGGACGTTAGCGAGAAGCTGGACTACACGCCCGGCGTGTTCACCGTCGAACGCCATGTCCGTGGCAAGTGGGTCTGCGATAACTGCGAAACGCTGATCCAGGCACCGGTTCCGCCGCAGGTCATTGATAAGGGCATCCCGACTTCGGGCCTGCTCGCACACGTCATGATCGCCAAGTTTGCTGACCATCTGCCGCTTTACCGTCAGGAATCGATCTTAGGTCGAGCGGGCTTGGCGATTCCACGTTCAACCTTGGCTCAATGGGTTGGCGTGACCGGAGTTCAGTTGCAGCCGCTGGTCGATGCGCTGCGCGAAGTAGTGCTTGGGCAACAAATCATCCACGCAGATGAAACACCGGTGCAGATGCTCATGCCGGGAACAAAGAAAACCCACCGCTCCTATGTGTGGTCCTACGCTACCAGCCAGTTCTCGGATGTGGCAGCGGTGGTTTATGACTTCAGCCCCAGTCGCGCCGGAGAGCATGCTCGCGACTTCCTTCAGGACTGGAATGGCAAGTTGGTCTGCGACGATTTTGGCGGCTACAAGGCCAGCTTTGAACTCGGCGTGACCGAGATCGGCTGCATGGCCCATGCACGGCGCAAGTTCTTTGAACTGCACGCTACGAATAAAAGCACGCTCGCCGAGCAAGCCCTGCGCTATATCCAGTTGTTGTACGAAATCGAAAGAGAAGTCAGAGACCTGGAGCCGGATTTACGGCGCCGAATACGGCAAGAAAAAGCCGTACCGGTGAAGGATAGGCTGCATGCCTGGATGAACGCGCAGCGTGATCTTGTGCCCGAAGGTTCGGCCATCAGCAGAGCGCTCGATTACAGCCTTAAACGCTGGGCAGCGCTGTCGCGCTACCTCGATGACGGGGCGGTTCCCATTGATAATAATTGGGCGGAGGTGCGACACGAAGTCGCTTAATGAAGTTGTTCCCCCTTGGTGGGAACCACCCGTGTCACCGGGTGAATCTAGAAGGCTGAATCAAGAGCGCCTTCGACAATGTTACGAGGCGCCGCAAGGTGCGGGGTACCAATCGTGAGAGGCGTACCCTTCTGGCAGCCATGGCCGGACAAGTGCTAGATAGTTGGTATGGTGAACACACGTGAATCTGCGCAACGATCGTTAAATTAAGCGAGCGGAAATGGCTTACACGCTCGAACCAAAATGGTAATGGAGGTGGGAACTGCGTCTTTCTACTACGCATTCGTGACCCACATGCCTCCCGGTCGATAGCAGGCACCTAACCCGACGCACTTCAGTAAGCGGAACGTGGAAATCCCGTATCGCTCCCGTCAGGGAAAGCCGTTTGTAAAAATTGCCCATGGCGGTGCGGGCGAAGGAACGAGGAAAAAGCGAACGCCGTCCTGTAATGGGTTGGATAGAGGTTGAAACATCACTTCACGCGAAAGCGGGCAGACGTCCTCATGGTCTCTCTTCACACGAGAGTAGGTAGAACCCTTTCAACGGAAGGAGAGCAAATGAACGCAGCAGCATTGGCGTGTGCACCTTCCGGCACGTCGTGGGACAGCATCGATTGGATCGCCGTACAACGTCGTGTCAGAGGGCTGCAAGCGCGTATTGTGAAGGCTGTACAAGATGGCAGACATAACAAGGTGAAAGCCCTGCAATGGCTGCTGACTCACTCGTTCAGTGGCAAGGCATTTGCTGTGAAACGGGTGTCTGAAAACAAAGGCAAAAATACCCCCGGCGTGGACAAGGTTACTTGGAATACGCCTAGGGCCAAGCTCGGCGCGATAGAGTCGTTGACGCGGCGAGGTTACTCGCCGCTCCCGCTTCGGAGAGTGCTTATTCCGAAGAAAAACGGCAAAACGAGACCTCTTGGAATTCCCGCGATGAAATGCCGGGCCATGCAGGCGCTTCATCTGCTGGCTCTGGAACCGATAGCGGAAACTACCGGCGACCCGAACTCTTATGGGTTCAGGCCGGAACGCTCAACTGCGGATGCCGTCGCACAGTGCTTTGGTGTGCTGTCACGAAAAGCAAACGCGGAATGGGTGTTAGAGGGCGACATTCAAGGCTGTTTCGACAATATCAGCCATGACTGGTTGATCGCCAACATTCCCATGGACAAGGCGATTTTGCAGAAATGGCTCCGGGCTGGTTATGTCTACCAAAAGCAGCTATTCCCCAGCCACGCCGGAACCCCGCAGGGAGGCATCATATCCCCGGGGTTGGCGAACATGACGCTGGATGGGTTGGAAGCGATGCTGGCGAAGAGATTTCCCAACGCGAAGTGGACAGCCCGAAAAATGCGCGTGGTGCGTTATGCAGATGATTTCATCATCACTGGTTGTTCGAAAGAATGGCTGGAGAATGAAGTCAGGCCCGCCGTGGTTGAATTTCTGGCAGAGCGTGGACTTGTCCTCTCTCCGGAAAAAACCAAGATAACGCACATAGGGGACGGGTTCGACTTCCTCGGATGGAACCTGCGCAAGTACAACGGCAAGCTCCTGATCAAGCCGTCCAAGGCGAACATCGGGGCTCTACTTGCCAAGCTGCGAGAGTTGATCAAGACCAACAAAACGATACGACAGGCTAACTTGATAGGTTTGCTCAACCCGGTTCTACGGGGCTGGGCGAACTATCACAGTCATGTCGTCGCCAAGAAGGTCTTCAACCAGGTGGACAGCGCAGTGTGGGAAATGCTCTGGCGATGGGCGGTACGTCGCCACCCTCGCAAGACACGCCGATGGGTGAAGGATCGGTATTTCAAAGTACAAGGGGCGCGCCGTTGGGTGTTCTCGTGTACTGAAAAATCCGCCGATGGTCGGAAGCGTCAGTACACGCTAGTAGACGCCTCAGACACACCGATTGTGCGACATATCAAGATTAAGGCTGCTGCCAACCCTCACGACCCTGCATGGGATGAGTACTTCGAGTCCCGCTGGGGCAAGAAGATGCTCACTTCCGTTAAAGGTCGAGCCAAGCTGTATCGGGTATGGGTGCAACAGGGCGGCAGGTGCTGCGCCTGCTTCAAGCCGGTGACCAAAGACACACCGTGGCACAGTCGCCATATTGTGAAGCTAGGTCATGGCGGGACGGACGCTGCGGCTAATCTTGAGATTTACCACCTGCGTTGCCCACGAGATGTGCAATTTGCCAATGTCGACGATGTATAACCGGGTGCCCAATGGCGCCTTAGCAGAGGCTTGAGCCGTGTGCTGGGAAACTCGCATGCACGGTTCTTAGGGGGTTGGACGCGGGCAACCGCGTCTGACTACCCGACAACCAGATCCGGCCATGGGCTCTTGGGCGCAAGAACTGGCTCTTCGCCGGGTCGCTACGCAGCGGAAAACGGGCTGCGGCGATCATGAGCTTGATCCAGTCAGCGCGGCTGAATGGCCATGATCCGTACGCCTATCTAAAGGATGTTCTCACGCGCCTGCCGACGCGGCGCGCGAGTGAGATTAACAAGCTGCTGCCGCACAGGTGGGCACCTGTTTAATCGCGCAGGGTGTTTTGTGCTTATGTCTTCCCTGGCATCTACATTTTGCGCCACACCAAAGCAGGAATTGCTCGGATGTAAATTAGTTCGCTGACCAACTCAATCAGCGTTTGAGTAATCACTGCTGCCGCAGCGAGCCCTCTGATTTCCTCGGGCAAGGCCAATGCCAATGGTAGAACTACCAATGAGTTTCGTGTCGAACTGCTGAAAGCGACAGATCTTGCCGTGCTAGCCGGTAACTTAAACGCCCGAGCCACCAGCGCACCCACCACGGGTGCCAAGAGCATGAAACCAATGTAGACGGGAATAACAGGCAGCAGCTTGTCCATGTCTCTGACCACCGTTGAAATCTGAGAGCCGATCACTACGACCAATACAGCCGCCATAGCTGGCACAGGCATCCAAGCCCATACATTGTTCCAGCCCTCAACGATGCGTGACCCCTTTGCCCCGGCAGCTGTTGCTACTGCCAAGACCAAGGGTAAAGCGATCAGCACTACGAAGGCCTCAACAAATGGGCCGACCGATATAACCACCGCCGAGTCATCACTCACCATGAAGGCTAGATAGAGGGGTAGTAGCACAAGCTGAAGCACGAGTAGTAATGGTGTTGCCGCCAGAGTCAGTTTGGAGTCGCCCTTACCGATATGGGTAAACACAACAACATAATCGATACAAGGCGTCAGCAAGACCAATAGTGCGCCCACCAAAATCGCCGGGTGGTCGGCTAGGCCCATCGTCAACGCCCAAACCAACAGGGGGATGGCGACGAAATTGGCGGTCAGCAGCGCGGTCATGAAACGCTTGTTTGCAAGCCCTTTGCGAAGATCCAAGAATGGGATCTGCAGAAACATGGCGTACATCAGCACAGCGATGGCTGGTGTCACCAACGCACCTAACGCTTGAGAGGCATCAGGTGCGAGCAGGCCCCCGATAGCCGCGACAATGACCGCGACGAAGTAAACGGGAATCTGGTTCTTCTCTAGCTGTTCTCTGTCCACGGAATGCCCTTAAAACGCGTGAAATCATTTTTCGATTGAGCAGGTTAATATCTGTAGCTACTACAGGTTCAAGAAAATGCTTGGGGAGTTTGGATGTCAGGAATCGGAGCGCTGTCGAAATCAACGGGTTGCCACATTGAAACGATTCGCTACTACGAGAAAATAGGCCTTCTCCCTCCGGCCCTACGGTCGACAGGGCGGCATCGAATCTATACCGAAAAGCATCGGTCACGACTCATCTTCATCAGGCAGAATCGTGAACTGGGCTTTCCACTCGACGATATCCGCGAACTCATTGCGCTCGCGGCAGATGCTGATCGTCCGTGTGCTGATGCGTTGTCGGTGGTCAAGAAGCACTTGGCAGAAGTGGAATCTAAGGTAGCTAAGCTCCTGCAGATCCGGATAGAGCTGCTCTCAATGGCAGGCACGTGTGAGTCAAGATGCCTAGGCTCGAACACTCCAGACTGTACGATTATTGAGTCACTGTTCGAACCCGCTGCTGGGGCTCGCTCTGGTTGCTGCTCCTAGACGAGTCAAGAGCATAGGGGAGCAAGCTGCCATTGAAACCGAATAGCGCGATAGTCTCGACAGGGTCTTTCGAGCGTCCGTCTACACCAAACGGGCTGGTGCAAGATGTGTTCGGCAGACGCTTACTAAAGTGGTGCGCCACTGCTGGCATAAAAATATCAAGCTATAGTGTTTGGGGCCCTCAATCTCGTGACCGTACTGAGCGAACGCTTACACGGCAGACGTTTGCCAGGGCATATACCTATCAACTGAAGGAGCAAGTTCTATGGCCATCAAACCTGGGCCCAAGCCAATTGCCGAATCAACCGGCAAGACAGACCAGCGTCGCCGTGTAACCCCCGAGAACAAGCCTAAGCATCCCGACCTGGACGTGCATAAGCACAAGAAGGGTGATTGATGAGACCCCGCCAGACATGGCGGGGTTTTATTCTCGGTTAGCAGGTGTCACCGGATTTCCAGTGGGCATCTCCTAATTAATGCCGAAAAGCTTGTAGTAGGGTTGTTGAGGAGGACATGCTGGTGCGACTGTGTCGAGGAGCTTTCTGGATATTTCTACCCTTAACCCTGTCGGCTACCGATGGTAATGAGCGCTTAGAGAGGTCTACAGCCGACACATGCCAATGGCGTCGAAAACCATCATGGCGGATTTCTCCAAACGTTTACTCGTAGGCTTCACAACGCGATTGACGACTTGCTCGATATGCATGACTCCCAGGGTGAAAGCTGAGTGGGCATTTGAGGTGCTGACCAACCTGGCTGATGCATCGCAGCATGCAGCTATCAGGCGCTCGCACTGAGGGACGTAGACTCGAGCGGCGCCCTCGGCCCAGTCGAAATTTCAAACTCATTGCTTGACACTGTAGCTACTACAGGCTGTTCAATGACGCCATATCCTTATTGGTAGATGCGTCATGAGCCAGGAAAACCCGTCGAAAGCCAAATTGCACCTCGTGCCGAAGTCGGACGATTGCTGTTCTGCTGACCCCCGCGAGACCTTCGCCAAACAGGTTCATTCTCGTGCACATCATGTTGAGCATGGGCCTGATCACGCCGAGAGCTTGGGCAGAACGGGATCGCATGCGTGCGGTTCGAAGGATTCTCAGCCTTGTGGAGCCAAGTCCACCGACCATAATCAAGACCATAGCGCACACGATCATGGCACTTCAGCTCAAGCCCATTCCGATGCCGACCATTGCTGTTTGAGCAAAGTGGATTCCGCAGGGGCGGTGACTTCACATTCGGCCATGGCTGAGCCAGAAGGCACGACCCTGGTTCGGTATCGCATTGATAAGATGGATTGCCCTACCGAAGAGCGGCTAATTCGTAATCGCTTAGAGCCGATGCCTGGCATCGCACGACTTGATTTCAATCTGTTGGATCGTGAGCTGACAGTGCATCATCGCTTGGATGATCCGAAGGCGATAGTCATCGCTTTGACCGCGCTGGATATGGGGCCCAATCTCATCGAGGCCGGCGCAACCCCGAATGCCATTTCACCTGCTCTGACGACGCGCTTGAAAGGGCTGCTGGCGGTCAGCGGTCTAGCTGCCATCGCCGCTGAAGTGATCGCTTGGACGACCGGACAGGAGGGTTCTTTGCCTGTAATGTCCTTGGCTGCGCTGTCCATTCTTACTGCTGGTCTACCAACTCTGAAGAAGGGGTGGATCGCTGTAAAGAACTTCACATTGAACATCTACTTCTTGATGTCTTTGGCTGTCTTGGGTGCCATGGTGATTGGCAAGTGGCCGGAAGCCGCGATGGTGGTTTTCCTTTTCGCTATTGCCGAAGCCATCGAAGCACTCTCACTTGAGCGAGCGCGTAACGCGATTAAATCGCTGACTGCATTAGCTCCTGAGACTGCGGAAGTCATGACCGAAGCTGGCTGGAAAGAACACCCGGTTGAGAATGTCGTTCTCGGCAGCCGTATTCGTGTTCGCACAGGGTCGCGGGTACCGCTGGATGCGAGGGTGGAATCTGGTCGTGCTGCTCTCGACCAAGCCCCTATCACTGGTGAAAGCTTGCCAGTAGATAAGGCAGAGGGGGATCCGCTATATGCTGGCAGTATCGTGACAGACGGCGTCGTGGAGGCGACTGTCACGGCAGTCGCTGGCGAAAGTACGCTCGCTCGTATTGCTGCCGCGATTCAGGATGCGCAGTCTCAGCGGGCGCCGACGCAGAGGTTCGTTGACCAGTTCGCACGGTATTACACCCCAGCCGTAGTGGCGGTGGCATTTCTTGTTGCCGTTTTAGGCCCAGTGCTGCTTGGTGGTACGTGGGGTGAATGGTTGTATGAGGCCCTGGTGTTGTTGGTCATCGCGTGTCCTTGTGCCTTGGTCGTCTCAACGCCTGTCACTGTTGTGAGTGGTCTTGCCGCAGCCGCACGGCATGGAATCTTGATCAAGGGTGGTGCCTACCTGGAAAGCGGGCGCCTGCTGAAGGTGGTTGCTCTGGATAAAACAGGCACGTTGACTCAGGGCAAGCCAGTTCTGACTGACTCAGATATATTCAGTGACTTGTCTATCGAGAAGGCAACTTTGATTGCTGCGAGTCTTGATGAGCAAAGTACCCACCCAGTAGCGAAAGCATTGGTCAATGGGTGGAAATCGCAGCAGCCTGGCGCTGTGGCTCTGCCTGTCAGTGACTTCAGTGTGCTAAATGGCCGAGGCGTGAAAGGCACGATCGACGGTCATCTTTGGCATCTAGGCAACCATCGTTTGGTTGAGGAGTTGGGCGTGTGTTCTTCGGAGCTGGAGGCCAGACTTTCACGGCTTGAGGAAACTGGCAAAACGGTGATCGTGCTATGCGGCAATAGCGGCCCCGCCGCGATATTCGCGGTCGCAGACACAGTCCGACCGGAGAGTGTTGAAGCTGTGGCTGCTTTGAAGGCTTTGAACGTGGTTCCAGTAATGCTGACTGGGGATAATCCTGCGACGGCGAGGTCGATCGCTGAGCAATTGGGCATCGAGGATGCCCGTGGAAATCTGATGCCAGAGGACAAGCAGACTGCAGTCGCTGAACTCAAACGCAGATATGGCGCCGTTGGGATGGTTGGTGACGGCGTTAATGACGCCCCCGCCTTAGCGCAATCCGATATAGGTTTCGCAATGGGAGCCGCAGGGACAGCGACAGCTCTCGAAACAGCTGACGTTGCGATCATGGACGACGACCCTCGAAAAATCGCGTACTTTATCAGCCTGAGTCGCCGATCCGCCTCGGTTCTAAAGCAAAACATCATTTTGGCTCTGGGCATAAAAGTTGTCTTCTTGGCGTTGGCTCTCTCTGGTTTCGCGACATTGTGGATGGCCGTTTTCGCCGACATGGGGGCGAGCTTGCTCGTCGTATTCAATGGCTTGCGGCTGCTGCGTCGGTGAAATGGCTGCTGCGTTTTATATAGCTCATTCGCTGGAGGAGAGAACCATGCACTGCCCAGTTTGCAAAGAAGTACTGTTGGTAATGTCGGAACGTCAAAACGTTGAAATCGACTATTGCCCGCAATGTCGAGGTGTTTGGCTTGACCGGGGAGAACTCGACAAGATCATCGAGCGTAGCCAGCAGGAAGAACAAGAAGCTCGTTTTCTTCCACAGAGCGTATCTCAGTCGCTGCAAGGTACACCTCCGTCTGAACCTGTGTATGCCCAGCCGTCTTCTGGCCACCATGACAACAAACGCGGCACTAAGCACGGCCACTCCGCGCCGCAGCCTGGTCACGGTGGTGGTTGGCGGGACGGATATCAGAACGGCCATCAGAATCAGTCGAGGCATCAGGAAGAGCAGGTTTATCATAAGAAATCGTTTTTACGGGAAATTTTCGACTAATATTTGCTTGGATACAGCGATCCGCTAATCAGACTCCAGCCGGAAGATTTGATCAGCCGGCTGTAGCTTTTTCGAAACCCGGTATCCGGTATTCAACCAGTTTAGTAGAGCGGTTCCTCAGCCACTAGCGGGCCCGAAAATCCTGTAAAACCGTCTCTCCCCTTGACTTGCTCATCCCAATTACCGGGTAGGCGCTGCGTCGGTCACCTGACTCCATTCCGAGCGATCCCACGGGCATACCGAAGGCAGCTATTCCGTCCAGATTGGCTCGTCGACTTAGTTCAGCAATTTGTGTGACCGGAACATGGCCTTCGACGAATTTCCCACTTACAACTCCCGTGTGGCACGACGCCAGATTTACGGGTACGCCGAGCTTCTCGTTCATATCGCTAATGTTGTTTTCCATATAGTCGACCACTCCTTCAGATAAGCGATCCACCTGGTCCAGCAGCCACAGTTAGGGGCTTTGTAGACGGCAATTGATTACGCTGCCTGTAACAATGAGGCTGCATTTAGCGTTGCAACGAGTGCAATGACTTGAACGGTCTTTTTGAATGAATTCATGGCTGATGCTACTTAACGAAGAGAAAGAGAGGAGGAGTTAGCGTGCATAGCCTCACCGACGGTGGCCAGATGGCCGTGACTGGGGTTCAGTTCCAGCCGCTGGTTGATGCGCTGCGCGACGTGGTTCTCGGGCAGCAGATTATTCAAGCCGATGAGACACCTGTGCAAATGCTCATGCCGGGAACTAAGAAAACCCACAGTTCTTATATTTGGTCCTATGCCACCAGCCAGTTCTCGGACGCGGCAGCGGTGGTTCACGACTTCAGCCCTAGCCGCGCCGGAGAACACGCTCGCAACTTCCTGAATGACTGGAAGGACAAGCTGGTCTGCGATGATTGTGTCGGTTACAAAGCCAGCTTCGAACTAGACGTGACCGAGATCGGGTGAATGGCTCATGCGCAACGTAATTTCTTTGAGCTGCACGCTAAGAATAAAAGCACGCTTGCGGAGCAAGCTCTGCGTTATATCCAGTTGTTGTACGAAATTGAAAGCGAAGTCGCGATCTGGGGCCGGATTTACGACTCCGAATACGGCAAGAAAAAGCTGTACGGGTGATGAATATGCTGCACGCCAGGTTGATTGCCTAGCGTGACCTCGTGCCTGAAGTCTCAGCCATCAGCAGAGCACTCGATTACAGTCTCGAACGCTGGGCAGCGCTGTCGCGCTACCTCGATGACGGGGCTGTACCCATAGACAATAACTGGGCAGAGAACCAGATCCGATCATAGGGCCTTGGGCGCAAGAACTGGCTCTTTGCAGGGGCCTTACGCAGCGGAAAACGTGCGGCAGCGATCATGAGTCTGATCCAGTCTGCGCGCCTGAATGGTCATGATCCGTATGCATATCTGAAGGATGCTCTCACGCGGCTGCCGACGCAGCGGGCGAGTGAAATCGATCAGTTGCTGCCGCAATCTTTTTAATCACGCAAGGCGTGATGCCCGGACGCTTATGGCGATACTCAAGCTAATGCAAAAGTTCTGACGATTGAGCAAGTGTGACGGCTTAACCCGACGGCAAGGGGAGGTGTCGAATATCGTCAACCATCAACGCAAAACGCCGTAATCGTTTCAATATGTAGCTTTCACTGTAGAGTTTAAAAGCGTTATGCAATGAGCTTGCAAGGTATCTAGAGAGCCGGAGTGATTCACTTGCTCGCCTTCAGAGATCATAGAGTATGCGACCTTTAAGTCACGACCGTATTGTCCACTCCATGGCATGCTTAGGCTTCATGCCCCGGTAGATTTATCATATCCACACGCAACTACATGGATATGTGCGCCGTGGCACCGTCACGTAGTTCGTCTCACCAGATTATGAGAGTATCAACTGATAAAAATCCACGTTCCTTGAACTACACTTTATCATCGGCAACTACGTTACTCACAAATACCTAAAGTGAAAGCGGGTCTGAACGCTTCCACATACATTGGACACTGAAATCCAGCTTGTGGATAAGCATTATCGAGCGCTGTTTCGGGGGGGTATGGTGTTTTTTCGCACCACGGTTTTGGACCGGTAGGCGAGTTGAAAGCTTCGATTAGCAAGTTTTTTGCGCGCCGAAATGTATATCCGACGCGGTAGGCCAGAAGCGCCAAGTGAAAGACAAACTTGGATGAAACCTGAAGTGCCCGTGAGTCGGCGAAATCACAGGAGCGTATGTGATTGCTTCAAGAACAGCACGCTAGCGTTTTTCTAGAACATATCCTACGCCTCTGAGTGTATGTATCAGTTTGTTTTCAAAAGGATCATCCATCTTGGCTCTTAATCTTCTAATTGAAACTTCTACAACATTTGTATCGCAGTCGAAATTCATGTCCCATACCTGAGATATGATCTGTGTACGACTCAGGACAATTCCCGTATTTCTCATTAAATAGTGCAGAAGTGCGAATTCCTTCGTTGTTAAGTCGATACGCTGACCGTCTCTAAACGCCCTATGACGGCTTTGATCCAGCTCCAGATCGGCTACGCGAATGATCTCAACAGATGCTGGATTATCAGACCTGCGCATCAGTGCGCGAACTCGAGCAAGCAGTTCCGGGAATTCAAAAGGCTTAATTAGGTAATCATCTGCACCATTCTCTAGTCCTCTGATTTTATCAACCAAGCGACTTCGAGCAGTAAGCATCATAATTCTACAAAGACAATTGTTTCTTCGCAACAATTCAAGTACCTGCCACCCATCCATCTCCGGCAGGTTGATATCTAGGATGATTAACTCGTACATATGTTGTTTGGCCAGAAAAAGCCCGTCGTATCCGGTATGTACGCAATCCACGATATAACCGCTCTCCGTAAGGCCTTGGCGCACATATTCGGCAGTTTTTACTTCGTCCTCAATTACCAGAATTCGCATTGGATTTTGTCTCGATATGACTGAGCTGTTTTAACTACGCGAATGCGCTGTCATCATTGGCAGGAATGATAATTCAAAACCACTTGGGTGGGGGCTAAATAACGTACTTGTAATCAGTGAGCAATACACTTGATAACATCGCGATATATTATATCGTGGCTCGGACCAACCAGTTGCGGGTTATTTCTCTACTGCTGAATTGACCTTATGAAATGTTGGGTTGTTTTTTTTATTATGGCCATTTTATTCCGTGCAGATGAGGGCGATTTTTCTCATGCTGAAGAAGGCGGTCACTGGTGCAGTCATGAACTCCATCGGGACGCGGTGCGCGTACTCGAAGATTTACTCGAATTTTAGGTAAAAAAAAGCGCCCCAGGGGGGCGCAAAATATTCACCTTTTACCAAAGGAGCATTTAAGCAACTCAAGGTGAATTCTTTAAGCTCGCTATTTTTGTTTTAGGCGAGTCACATGAATAAATCGATCTTGTTTAGGGCTCACAGTATCGAAAGTGGATATTCAACGATCAGGCGTACTTCATCCAAGTCCGATTCGAATGCAGTGGCACGAGTATTTGCTTGACGTAATCGCAAGGAAAGATCTTTCGCCGCACCTGTTTGTACGACGTATTTGACTTCAATATCACGCTCCCAACGTTTTTGATTCGTGAGCGGATCGCCGTTACCATCAGTGCGCATATAGAATTGATTGGCGTTCGAATAGTCTGCACCAGAACCTCTGGCATAACGAGTCATGAACGATAGCCCCGGAATACCGTAGCTGGTCATGTTCAAGTCGTAGCGCAGCATCCAAGAGCGTTCCTTCGGTGAGTTGAAGTCGCTGTACTGTATTGAGTTGTCAACGAAGATTGAGTCTGATTGACGAAGGTAGTCGAAGTCGTCATCGCCATTGTTTCGCTGATGAGACAGTGCAAGAGTATGCGCACCGTACCGGACGCCGAGCTTGGCGCTCCATATATTGTTGTCGAATTCGCCCAGGCGCTTCTTGCCTTCATCTACAGCTTTGTAGTAGTTGAATCCGCCGATAAGCGTCAAATCATCGCTGAGTGGGTAAGTGAGGCTGCTACCGGCATAGTATTGATTCCAAACATCCTTCAATTGGCTGGCGTAAAGGCTCACCGTGATGTTGTCGTTGACTTGGTAATCACCGCCGCCGTACCCAATCCAAGGCGAGTTGACCGGGCCGGCATAAAATGTGGCAAAGTTATCGTTCAAGTTGCTGGAACCAGGCTGGCTCATCGCATGCAGTCGACCACCCTGCAAGGTTAGGCCTTGAATGCTACTATTTTCGACCGTCACGCCGCGGAAACTTTCAGGGAGTAAGCGAGAATCTCCCGATGCCACGACGGGTGTTGCGGGGAAAACATCTCCAACCTTTACGACAGTATCAAACAGCCGAAACTTCGCTGCTCCACCCACCTTAGTGTATTCATCACGTGCTTCGCCGTCACCGTTAACAGGCAGCACGTCAAAGCTGCTACGGCCACCGTTGCGCCCGCCACCAGTATCAAGCTTGATGCCAATCATTGCAAACGCATCTATACCAAAGCCCACAGTGCCCTGCGTAAAACCAGAGTTGAATTTAGTGATTATCGCATGTGCCCAAGCTTCGGAATAACCGTTGGTATTGCCTTTGCCGCTGTTGAAAGTCGGCGCAGATGCATCACGATTATCACGATTGAAATAGAAGTTGCGGTTTAGAACAGTAAGGCTGCTACCTTCAATAAAACCTTCTGGTTTACCTTCCGCTTGTGCCGTGAGGGCATAGCTTCCAGAAAAAGCTGAAACCGCAGCCAAATACAAAGTTACTTTGTGTCTCATGCGATGCTCCTTTGATTACGGCAGTTTTTATTATGATTTACCTACGCGGGTATAGTCTGTTGTTTTGGCCCGGTGGAGCACTTAGAATAGCGCCTGGGTCATATTTGCAGATCAAAGATAACGAGTCGGTGACGGGGTGATTACAATTCTGTTATCAGGTATTTCCACCGTTGCAGGGCTTCCAGAATCTTTTTCACTAAATCCCTGCGTTTCGCCTGAAAGCTTTCTATTTCGACTATCCCCCCAGGGTTTCTAACGAAATTGTAATTTTATAGCCACCCCTCTGATAGTGATCGCTGATTAGAGTGCCATCACCTGATCCAGAGGAGCTTGGCAGCTGTTTAGGCGTTCTCGCCAAGCTTTATCAAAGTTTGTGCATGAGGACTATCAAAGTGCCCTGGTATAATCACATTGCTTTATCTAAAACCCCCATCTTTCCTTTGAAAGTCTTTGTGTTCTGTATGGTCTTGTCTGGATTGTGGGTGCCTGCCGCATTTGCCCAGAGTCTCAGTCTGGCTGAAGCGCTTTCGACGGCAATAGACGCTAACCCCGATCTTGCAGCAGCACGTCAAGAGATCGGAATCTCTGAAGGAGTGCGCAAGCAGGCTGGACTCATCCCCAATCCTGAAATTTCTTATCAAGTAGAAGACACCCGTCGTAATACCAGCACGACGACTGTCGCGCTTAGTCAGCCGTTAGAGTTGGGTGGCAAGCGACGTGCTCGTGTCGAGGTTGCAACCTACGGTCAAAGCGTCGCGCAGTTAGAGCTGGACCGTCGAGTCAATAGCCTTCGTGCAGATGTTGTTCAATCTTACTACGCTGCTTTGAGAGCTCAGACCGGCTTGAATCTGGCAAAACAATCATTGGAGCTCACCGAACGCGGTCTGCGCATCGTCGATGGACGGGTGCGTGCCGGTAAGTCCTCGCCGGTGGAAGCCACGCGCGCTCAGGTGCAACTGGCTGAAGCCAAGTTACAGGTAAGGCGCGCTGAAACCTTGAAGTCAACGGCTTACCAGCAATTGGCCCAGTTAATAGGCAGTTCGGTCACTGCATTTGATCGTCTTGACTCGCCAGACCTATCTCCCGGCAAGCCGCCGCAAGCTACAGAATTACTGGCGAAGCTCGATCAAACCGCAGATATGCGTCAAGCGCTTGCTCAAATAGATAAGAGCGATGCCTCACTAGGCGCGGAAAAGGCGCAGCGCATCCCGAATCTCACCGTGAGTGTTGGTAGCCAATACGACCGCTCTATTCGCGAGAGGGTCAATGTCGTGGGGCTGTCGATGCCTTTACCGCTGTTTGATCGCAATCAGGGCAACATTCTTTCCGCTTCTCGCCGCGCAGATCAGGCCCGAGACCAGCGAAACGCTGTTGAGCTCAGGCTACGTTCCGAAACTCAAACCGCAGTGAATCAGTGGGCTACCGCCATGCAGGAGGTCGAGTCCTATGACAAGACGATCCTGCCTTCAGCTCAACAGGCCGTGGATACCGCAACTCGTGGATTTGAGATGGGCAAATTCGGTTTCATCGAAGTGCTGGATGCTCAGCGCACCTTGATAGTTGCTCGTGGCCAGTACCTCGACTCTTTGGCGGCTGCGACCAATGCGCGTGCTCAAGTGGAAAGGGTGTATGGCGACGTCGGCTTGACTGCCAATACGCGCTGAACAGGCCAGGCATTTTCCTTGTATGCGTCTTTGAATAAGCCGGTACCTAAGATCAGCAGGAGTAGCAATGGATAACAAACGCAAGATCGCGCTCGCGGTAATCGCTGTGGCAGTCCTCGGATTTGGCAGTTTCGCCTGGAACTCCAGTTCCGAGCAGCCTCCAGTCAGTAAGGCCGAACATGGCACTGAAGATGGCCATGAGAGAACTGCTGTAGCACCTGCTAAAGACGGGGGGGATGAAGGTCACGGTGAGGAAGGCCACAGCGAAAATGCCAATGAGGAAGAGGGCAAGATGACGCTTAGCGCCGAGCAGATTGAGGCTGCGGGCGTCGTTCTGGAAGCAGCTGCTCCCCGTGAGATTAGCACTATTGTGACTTTTCCTGGCGAAATACGGTTTGATGAGGACCACACCGCACATGTGGTACCTCGCGTTCCTGGAGTTGTTGAAAGCGTTCAGGCGAACCTGGGCGAGTCGGTCAAGAAGGGCCAAGTCCTTGCGGTGATTGCCAGTCAACAGATCTCGGATATGCGCAGTGAGCAACAAGCTGCACAGCGACGTGTTGAGTTGGCACGCTTGACTTTTGACCGCGAGAAGCAGTTGTGGCAGGACAAAATCTCCGCCGAGCAAGATTACCTTCAGGCGCGACAAGCTTTGCAAGAAGCTGAAATATCACTGGCCAACGCTAAGCAAAAGGTCGGAGCAATCGGCGCTTCGGTCAATTCTGCAGGCGGTAACCGCTATGAACTGCGTGCGCCTTTCGACGCAGTTGTAGTGGAAAAGCACCTGACCGTCGGTGAGGTGGTCAGCGAGGCAACCAATGCTTTCATCCTGTCCGATCTTAATCAGGTGTGGGCAACTTTCGCGGTTCCTCCTGGCGATCTCGGAAAGGTCGTGACTGGCCGCTCGGTAAAGGTTTCTTCTCCTGACATGAAGGCTGAGGTCGAGGGCAAGGTGGGTTACGTAGGCAGCCTTTTGGGCGAGCAGAATCGTGCAGCGCCCGTCCGTGTCACTCTGACCAATCCCAATGGGGCCTGGCGACCGGGGCTGTTCGTGAGCATCGCAGTCACGTCACAAACTGATCAAGTTGCTGTAGCTGTTCCAGAGTCAGCGGTGCAGACCGTCGAGGAAAAAACTGCAGTTTTCGTGAGGACCACTGAGGGCTTCGACACTCGCAGGGTAACTCTAGGTCGCCGTGCCGGTGGCTATGTGGAAATAACCGAAGGCCTCCAATCGGGTGCCCAAGTGGCAACCAGTGGCAGCTTCACGCTCAAGTCTGAGCTTGGCAAAGCGTCTGCCGAGCATGGCCACTGATGCGAATTTACAGGATGATTTCTTATGTTTGAACGTATCATCAGATTCGCCATTGAGCAGCGCATCGTAGTAATGATCGCAGTTCTAATCATGGCCGGTATAGGTATCTACAGCTACCAAAAACTGCCCATTGATGCGGTGCCTGATATCACAAACGTCCAGGTGCAGATTAACACTGGCGCCCCTGGTTACTCGCCGTTGGAAACCGAACAGCGGATCACGTTTCCAGTTGAAACGGCCATGGCCGGTCTTCCGGGCCTTCAGCAAACCCGATCCCTATCTCGCTCCGGCTTGTCACAGGTCACCGTGATCTTCAAAGACGGTACTGACATCTTTTTTGCCCGCCAACTCATTAACGAGCGTTTGCAGGTTGCAAAGGAACAGTTGCCAGATGGGGTCGAGGCCGTCATGGGGCCTGTATCCACCGGGCTTGGTGAAATCTTCCTGTGGACCGTTGAAGCGGAAGATGGCGCACTCAAAGAAGATGGTACTCCTTACACTCCCACCGACCTGCGAGTGATCCAGGATTGGATTATCAAGCCGCAGCTGCGCAACGTCCCTGGTGTTGCCGAGATCAACACCATCGGTGGCTTCGCCAAGCAGTTTCTGATTGCGCCGGACCCGAAGCGGTTGGCTACCTACAAGCTGACACTTAATGACCTGGTAGTTGCATTGGAAAGCAACAACGCCAACGTGGGCGCCGGTTACATCGAGCGTAATGGTGAGCAGTTGCTCATTCGTGCGCCGGGTCAGGTAAGCAATATCGAAGATATTGCCAACATCGTAATTACCAGTGTAGATGGCACGCCGATTCGCATCAGCAACGTTGCTGAAGTCAGCATCGGTAAAGAACTGCGAACGGGGGCTGCTACTGAGAATGGTCGCGAAGTAGTACTCGGTACCGTATTTATGCTGATTGGTGAAAATAGTCGTACAGTGTCCCAAGCTGTGGCCACCAAATTGACCGACATCAACCGCACCCTGCCGAAGGGCGTGGTTGCTGTGACCGTTTATGACCGTACCAACTTGGTTGAAAAAGCCATTGCGACGGTGAAGAAGAACTTGGTGGAAGGCGCGATTCTGGTAATTGCTATTCTCTTCCTGTTCCTCGGCAACATCCGCGCAGCACTGATCACCGCAATGGTGATCCCGCTGTCCATGCTATTTACCTTCACAGGTATGTTCAACAACAAGGTTAGTGCAAACCTAATGAGTTTGGGAGCACTCGACTTTGGCATTATTGTAGATGGTGCCGTGGTTATAGTAGAAAACGCGATCCGCCGACTGGCTCATGCGCAACACAAGCATGGTCGCATACTCACCAAAGCAGAACGCTTCCATGAAGTCTTTGCCGCTGCAGGTGAAGCTCGCCGGCCACTGATATTTGGCCAGTTGATCATCATGGTAGTGTATCTGCCGATCTTCGCCCTAACCGGCGTCGAAGGAAAAATGTTCCACCCCATGGCATTCACTGTCGTAATGGCGCTGCTGGGGGCAATGATTCTTTCCGTAACCTTTGTTCCTGCTGCTATCGCCATGTTCATCACTGGCAAGGTCAAGGAAGAGGAGGGCGTGGTAATGCGCACCGCCCGACAGCGCTATGAGCCGATACTGCAATGGGTTCTTGGGCACCGGAACATTGCGTTCTCGGCTGCAGTAGCTCTGGTCGTACTTAGCGGTATACTTGCAAGTCGTATGGGTAGCGAGTTCATTCCCAGCCTTAGTGAGGGCGACTTTGCGATGCAGGCTATGCGAGTGCCCGGAACGAGCCTTACTCAGTCCGTCGAGATGCAACAGCGCCTGGAGAAAGCGGTAATAGCGCAGGTCCCAGAAGTAGAGCGGATGTTCGCACGCTCGGGTACTGCAGAAATCGCATCTGATCCAATGCCGCCTAACGCCTCTGACGCCTACATAATGCTTAAGCCTCAGGATCAGTGGCCAAATCCCAATAAGCCTCGTGATGAGCTGATCGCTGAGGTGCAGAAAGCCGCAGCAGGTGTCCCGGGAAGCAACTATGAGTTGTCCCAGCCGATCCAGTTGCGTTTCAACGAGCTGATTTCGGGCGTGCGTAGTGACGTTGCGGTGAAAGTTTTTGGCGATGACATGGACGCGCTCAACAGCACCGCCAACAAAATCGCGGCATCGCTTAAAGCGGTACCGGGCTCATCGGAGGTCAAGGTTGAGCAGACTTCCGGCCTTCCTGTGTTAACCATCAACATCGACCGCGAAAAAGCAGCACGCTACGGTTTGAACATCGCGGATGTGCAAAACTCAATTGCTATTGCTGTGGGTGGCCGCCAGGCAGGTACATTGTATGAGGGCGATCGTCGGTTCGATATGGTGGTGCGACTGCCTGAGACCGTGCGCACTGACGTAGCGGGTATGTCCAGCTTGCTGATTCCTGTGCCTGCTAATGTTGCTCAGGATGCTAATCAGATAGGGTTCATTCCTCTGTCCCAAGTCGCTAATCTTGACTTGCAGTTGGGCCCGAACCAGATCAGCCGCGAAAATGGGAAACGGCTGGTAGTAGTTAGTGCAAACGTTCGAGGCCGTGACCTAGGCTCGTTCGTTGAAGAAGCGACTAAGTCGCTGGCTACTGTGCAGATCCCAGCAGGCTACTGGACTACCTGGGGTGGCCAGTTTGAGCAGTTGCAATCAGCAGCCAAGCGTCTGCAGATCGTTGTTCCAGTCGCATTGCTTCTGGTCATGACACTGCTGTTCCTGATGTTCAACAACTTGAAGGATGGCATGCTGGTCTTCACCGGAATTCCATTCGCACTCACCGGCGGTGTAGTTGCACTGTGGTTGCGGGATATCCCGCTGTCTATCTCGGCGGGAGTTGGCTTCATTGCGCTGTCCGGTGTGGCAGTTCTAAACGGCCTGGTTATGATTTCTTTTATCCGCGGGCTGCGGGAGGAAGGACGTACCCTCCGGCAAGCGGTAGATGAAGGCGCGTTGACACGGTTAAGGCCCGTTCTGATGACAGCCCTAGTCGCATCCCTCGGATTTATCCCGATGGCTCTCGCAACAGGTACCGGTGCTGAAGTTCAGCGGCCACTGGCGACAGTGGTGATTGGCGGGATTCTTTCGTCTACCGTGCTTACTCTGTTGGTGCTTCCTGCTCTGTATCAATGGGCACACCGCAAAGATGATGATGGTGATGAAGCGGGTAGCTGATAGCCCATAACAGAAGCCCACAGCAACGTTGTGGGCTTTTCATTCTGGATATTGTTGTCACCTTTCAAAATTGTAAGTTTACCGTCATGCCGGTGATGCCTGTGAGTTGATAAGGTTACTCCCAATAAGATTGATATTGAGAGGACCTTATGAAAAAGCTTATCATTGCGGCAGCCCTAGCTGTTTTGCCTATAGTTTCACAAGCTACTACGTTTTCCGAAAAGAAGCAGTTGCAATATATTCAGGAACATCAGAACGCCGTGGCTAGCTATGCGGCGAAAAATAATAAGCCAATACCAGAGATTCAGGACTACAAGTATGGAATGAAGATTGATGTTGCAAAATTTGTGCGTCAGTCCCAGGATCCCCGTACTTGCGAGGTGTATCAACGGTTGATGACCTACGAAGACTCGCGGGGTGAGCTTAATACGATTCGTTATTCTTTGTTTTCCCAATGTGTCAACAACAAAAATTGAATGCATCGATAGGATTTTTAGAGGCCATAGAAAAACGCCAGGCGATGCCTGGCGTTTTCTATGGTCCTTGACATGTTTTAACCAAAGATTGTCAGTCCTTGCCCCCCTCCCCAAAAGTAAGTCAAGTCCAGCTAAAAAATTTAGGCCGGCGAATTTGCACTCAGAAGCAGCGAATTTTGAAAAAAACTGATTTCTGTGACATCCAGGCAAAGCATGAGCACTGACTCAGTCGAAGTGCGGCTTGATAAGGGTGTTTATTGGAAAGTTTATAATTGGCTCGGGGCTTAGGCTTACTTAAAGACTTAACTCCGGATAATTGCTTTAGGTGAGTCCTCAGGCTTTGAACGAAAAACGAAAGTCGATGGTGTGGCAGCAAGTTCTGGGTCGTACTAGCTTGCTACCCAACCAAAAATAAACACTGAATATATGGGCTTAGCTCGACGACACGTACGTTTAGCAGGTTGCTTCTTGTTTAAACTGATGGGCGCTCGTGAGAAAATGGATCACTGGTTGGTAAGTTGATACTTAATTGGTGTAATTATTGGTGTCGTTACTGGTTTTCATGTTTTGAGAAAGTGCTTAATTGTCCAAGATCTAAAGTGCCATCATGTATATGCTCTTATCAGAATTGTAATCTCTGGATCATGCTAGAGTTATTTGTTCAGTTTATTATTAGGGTTTTTTGGTGTTTGTTGGGTGGCACAGCTATTGTCGAGGTGCTGCATTATTTAGTTCTGAAATTACATGCAGTTCACTTTTTTTTCACTTCGGGTTGTTTAGTCTTTGTAGATGGAAAATACAAGCATGTCGATCATAGCTTTGCTTATTCGTTATCTAGGCATTGGATTCGTAGCAACCGGGGGGCACTATTTTGTATTTCTCCTGCTTATTGTAAATGGAGTTACTGATCCAGTGTTAGCCAGCGTTGGCGGAGGCGTGATAGGCGCTATTATTAGCTATATTGGTAATAGAAGGCTCAGTTTCGTGGCGACGGGAATTTATAAGCTTCAACCTATCAGGTTTGTACTTGTCTCGTTGGCAACTAATATCGGTAATGGTGTAGGTATGTGGGTTCTGATTAAATTCAATCTCTCACCGCTTGTCTCTCAGATTTTAGTGACTTTAACCCTAACTGCGCTCGGATTCACTGCGCATCGTTTCTGGACATTCAATCATGCGGACATCACATCGGCTTTCCGAACGCGCTGACCCCTTGTTAACAATAGTGGTTCCTTGCTTTCAAGAAGAGCAAACCATTCCGGAATTTCACAAGCGCATCACCAGAGTTGTAAAGCGCCTGCCTGTTTCGTGCGAGATTCTCTATGTCGACGATGGTAGTAGCGATCAAACTGCAGACCTACTTCGACACTATCAAGATGGATCAAATGTACGATGCCTGTTCCTAAGTCGGAACTTCGGAAAAGAGGCTGCGTTAAGTGCAGGGATCGACCATGCACGCGGTAGCGCATTGATCTTCATTGATGTCGACCTTCAGGATCCACCTGAACTCATCTCGAGTATGGTATATCATTGGCAGATGGGTTACGACGTTGTGAACATGCAACGCGACTTGCGAACTGGCGACTCCTGGCTAAAACGCACGAGTGCACGTAGCTATTACTGGATCATGCAGCGCCTGGTGGAGAAAGTTGATCTTCCGGTGGATGTCAGTGACTTCCGTCTGATTGGTCCTGCTCCATTGGCCGCCTTAAGAGCGCTGGACGAACGCTCCAGAATTCTTAAGGGTTTGATCGGCTGGGTAGGCTTTCGCACCATTGAGTTACCCTACAATCGCACTTCCCGTCATGCCGGCAATACCAAGTGGAACGCCGCTAGCCTGCTGGACCTAGCCATCGAAAGTATTCTCAGCTTCTCCCGCAAGCCGCTTCGTATATTCAGTCTCATTAGCTTCAGTTTCTTTGTCTCCAGCATCTGCTACCTGCTCGCAGTACTGGTAGCAGGCTCCTTTGACATCCATCACCTGCTTGTCGGAATTGCTTCATTCATGTGCGTGGGTGTTGCACTGGTGGGCGAGTACGTAGGCGTAACGCTCGCGGAGGTCAAACGCCGCCCCCTTTATTTTCTAAATAGTAATAATGAAGCGCGACCCATGACTATTCATCCTCCGGCTTCCTCACTCGAGGGTAAGAAATGCTGAATTTGAAAAGCGAGCGAACATTGTGGTTCATCCTGAGTTCGATTCTGCTTTTGCGTCTCCTGGGGCTGGGCGTATATCCCCTGATGGATACCTCTGAAGCACGCTACGCTGAAATGGCACGCAAGATGGTTGAACTGAGTGACTGGGTGACTCCGATGTTCGATTACGGAGTTCCATTTTGGGGCAAGCCACCGCTGTCTTTCTGGACCCAAGCGGCGAGCATGACGGTATTCGGCACCAATGAGTTTGCTGCTCGATTCCCAGCCTGGTTTCTCCACTTGGCAAGCTGCTTCATCATCATCAGGCTCGCGACACAGGAGGTATCGCGCAAGGCGGGCATTTGGGCAGCCATCATCTTTTCCGGCACGGCGCTGGGCTTGGTGTCCAGTGGTGTTGTGCTGACTGACCCCGTTTTATCGTTCTCGATCCTGTTGGCCAGCTATGGTTTCTGGCGTTGGATGAAGTGCGCAGGCAAAGGGGATGCCTACCTTATGTTCTTAGCTCTCGGCTTGGGCCTGCTTGCTAAAGGGCCACTGACCTTGGTACTGATGGGCGCGCCAGCATTTTTTTGGATCGTCATCTACAAGCAATGGAATCGGGTATTGAGGCTTCCTTGGGTAACGGGGATTGCTCTCATGTTAGGTATATCAGTGCCTTGGTACATTGCAGCCGAAATGAAGACGCCGGGTTTCCTTGAGTATTTTTTTGTCGGCGAGCACTGGAGCCGATATGTTGTAAGTGATTGGGCCGGGGATCTCTACGGGAGTGCTCACGCCAAGCCCTACGGCACCATATGGATTCAGCTTGGCTTAGCGTTGCTTCCTTGGACTTTCTTTCTACCCCTCGTTATTAGCAGGCGTGGGACGATGCAGCGCTTCGATGTATACCTTTGGCTTTGGGCATTGGCGACACCTGTTTTCTTTACTTTCTCTGGTAACATTCTCTGGACCTATCTTCTTCCTGCTCTGCCTGCATGGACGCTACTCCTTGCCGAATGTATCAGCGAAGTGGGCAGAAAGACTGCTTGGGCTGCTGCAGCGAGCGCTCTGATGCTGCCAGTCGCGGGCGCCGGTATTATCTATAACGGTGTGCTTGAGGATCGTCCTCAGAACCAGCGAGATTTAGTGCAGGCCTGGCTGGATGTGCAGTCGTCTCAATCGGGCCCCCTGATTTATCCTGGCCGCCGCTCGTATTCGTCGGAGTTTTATAGCCGGGGAATGTCCAAAAGCATCAAAGATCCTGACAAGTGGCCTCGCGACAGATCGTTCTACCTTTCCAGGCGTTTGCGCGACAGCGATTCTGATCTACCTGTAGACGTTGGTTGCAAAATAATCACTGAAACGAACGCGAGCCAACTGCTTCTATGCCGCTGGAAGGACACTGCACAGGATGGTGAAAATATTCTAGGAGATAGTGCTACTGGCTCCCGTTGAAAGTAAGAGCCCGGCGAAGAGAGTATTTAAATTTCTAGCTGCTTTTCAGTTTAAAGTGAATAATCCATCTCAGGATTTATCTTTGATGCTGAAAAATTATTTAATAAGTACAATTAGGGAGAGGTTGCTAAAAAGCCAGATATTAATCTGGCTTTTTGTCGATGGCTTTGATCGTGTTAATTGTTTTTTACTGTCTCTTAGTTGTCGACTTGCTGCTAATGCCCTTAGGTTCTTTCTGTTTTTCTTGAGCAATTTTCTGCTTACTTTTCTCCGATACATCAGGACCCCATAGACGAGCTTGCTCGGCTCGGAAGTTATCTTTGAAATTTTTGGTTCGCTCGAAACCGTCTTCAGCAAAAGCGGAACTCATAAATCCAGTCAGTACGATACCAATAGAGAGGAGTTTTATGAATTTCATTGTGCCCTCGATGTTTACTAGGTCTGCTTAACTAGCAGCCTTTGTGGTTTGATAGTTTAGGATTTTGAAGCTAACAGCAGGGTGAGGGAATCATTACAATTTCGTAATTTATGCGTTTGGTGAAACGGTATAAATTTTGTGTTTGTGAAAGCTCCGAAGCAGGCTATTTTTCTTTCATAACCTTTAATGTGATATCTAAGCCATTGATGTTTTTGGATTTTTTGCCACTAGTGGAAGCTAGCCATAAACGATCTAAAGACTGTGTAGCAGCGATTGGATATTTTTGTTTACGCATCGAAGCTAACGGCTAGATTAGCTGGCATCTCAAATGCGGCGCCGTTGGCGGTTAGTCAAACTGGCTGTCGAATTTTTTTGACTCCGTCTGTGGTTCACTCAGAGGGGCGTGAAAGAGTTTAAGGCGGGGGTGGCGGGGCATGACGAGAACGACAGCGTATGTGTGGACCTTGATCGACACATTTCGGAGTAGGCTCCCCACCCCTATCAAACAGTCGAGACAACAACCACAACAAAAACGGACGCCCACAA